>CAZCEG010000012.1:0-19053 GCA_964497275.1 uncultured Oceanicaulis sp. | reverse complement strand
GGGGTTGCCCCGGCTGTCGAGAATCTCGCGCGCAGTGATGTCGGTAATGGCGGTCATGGGTCGGTCCTGAAATGGGGATGAAACAGGTTTGCGCGCTTCATAGACGAGGCCCGGACAAGACAAAAGCCCCGCGCGGGGTTATCGCGCAGGGCTTTTTTGCATAGGTCCGGTCCCGCGCCAGATGCGCGGGTCTGGGATCAGTCTTCTTTCGGCGTCAGGATCTGCTTGCCGCGATACATGCCGGTCTTCAGGTCGACATGGTGCGGGCGGCGCAGTTCGCCGGTGTCCTTGTCCTCGATATAGGCCGTGGTGCTGATGGCATCATGGCCACGGCGCATGCCGCGCTTGGACGGGGAGGTTTTGCGCTTAGGGACCGCCATCGGGGCCTCTCCAACAATCAAAGAATTACGGGCCGCCGGGGGAATCCCCGCCGGAATGAGCGGCGGTGTATAACTGCTTGGCCGGACCAAGGCAACTAGGTCCTGCCCCGGGCTTCACATCGCCGCACACGGTTTTCCGGTTTGCCGTGACCGGATGTCATTCTTCTGTTACAAATAAGGGTGCGCAGTCCCGCCCGCAGGCCAGACGACATCAAGGCTCGGAGCAGATTGTTGAGATGAGTCGACAGGACCTCTGGCGCGGACTGCGGTTTTTTGTGGTTCTGGCCACGCACCATGGCAGCAAACACATGCCGGCAGACCCTCCTTAGGCTGGCAGTTTGCGGAACGTGCGCATGAAATCCCACGCCAACTCTGCGCCCGCTACGCCGCGGCATGCCGGCCCGAGAATCCGCTGAGCCATCCGGGGGCGTTCCGGCGTGTCCGGATCCGGGATTTCATGACCACCCCCTTCCATCGTCAAAAGCGCCACGGGTGCGTCTCCATCCCACCGCTCAAGAATGAGCCTGCAACTATCCGGGGGCACAGCCGGTGGCAACTGGGTGACGGTGCTTTCGGCGCGAACGCCGTTGGCTTCCCTGAAGAACCTGACAGTTTCGGCCGTGGAGCGCACCACGCCGCGATTGCGTGCAAGCGCCCCGCCGCCCCACGGCACCAGGCGGTCTTCGGTGCCGTTCACGATCAGGATAGGCGTCGGCCTTGCGGGAGGGCGCAGGCTCGCATCGGGAAGACTGGATATGAACGCCGCGGCGGCTGCGAACAGGTCCGGGCGCTCCAGCAACATTCTAAAGGTCATCATCCCGCCATTGGACGCGCCGGTGATGTAGACCCGGCTGCGGTCCGCCCCGTGCTCGGAAATGACCCTGTCAACCAGCGCAGTAAGAAAGCCGACATCGTCCACGTCCGTCGTGGCGCGTTGATCAAAATCATTCCAGCTCTGGCGATTGCCCGCCGTATCGCCGCTGCGAAGGGCAACGCCGTTGGGCGCTACGAGCAGAATATCTTCCCGCGCTGCAATGCCTGCCCACCGCGCCGACCCGCCAGCAGGCCGGTCGAATATACGCCGCATCGATTGCCCGCCGCCATGCAGAACCATGACGACAGGCGCACCTTCAGCACCGCGAGCCGGCACAAACTCCTGCCAGTAGCGCTGGCCTTCGGGGCGCGCCATGGACCGGACAGCTGGAGCGGACGCGTGGGCCAATCCCCAAGGGCATGCGAGGGCGAGCCCGACGGAGGCAACAAACATGCGGCGTGACGGGTCGGGAAGCGGCATGCCTTGTTTTATCACAGGCCGCCCGGACTTACACCAGCCTTGACTGCTCCATGGCCGCCGCGATGAAGCTCGCAAAGAGCGGGTGCGGGTCGAAGGGCCGCGATTTCAGCTCGGGGTGGAATTGTACGCCGATGAACCAGGGATGGTCGGCATGCTCCACGATCTCGGGCAGATGCCCGTCCGGTGACAGGCCGGAGAAGATAAGCCCTGCAGCCTCCAGCTGCTCGCGATAGGCGATATTCACCTCATAGCGGTGGCGGTGACGCTCGGAGATGTTCTCATCCCCATAGATGGCGTGGACCTTCGTTCCCGGCACCAGCCTGGCCGGATAGGCACCAAGGCGCATCGTGCCGCCCATATCGCCTTCGCGCGAACGGCGCTCGGTCTCATTGCCCTTGGCCCATTCGGTCATCAGGCCGACTAGCGGCACGTCCGGCGCGCCAAATTCGGAGCTGCCAGCGCCCTTGATGCCGGCCAGATGGCGGGCCGCCTCGATTACCGCCATCTGCATGCCAAAGCAGATGCCGAAATAGGGAATCTTGCGCTCGCGCGCGAACTTCGCCGCCGCGATCTTGCCTTCGGCGCCGCGTTCGCCGAAGCCGCCCGGCACCAGAATGCCGTGCACGTCCTCCAGCGGGGTAAAGGCATCAGGCTTTTCAAACTGCTCGGCATCCAGCCAGCGCAGCTTCACCTTCACGCCATTGGCGATGCCGCCATGGTTGAGGGCCTCCATCAGCGATTTATAGGCATCGATGAGCACGGTGTACTTGCCGACAATGGCGATGGTCACCTGCCCGTCCGGCTCGTGCACGGCCTTGGAGATCGCCTGCCAGCGGGTAAGGTCGGGCTCGGGCGCATCGGTGAGGCCGAAGCGCTCCAGCACCACATTGTCAAAGCCCTGCGCGTGGTATTCCAGCGGCACGTCATAGAGCGAGGCAGCGTCCCTGCCCTCGATAACGGCCTTTTCAGGCACGTTGCAGAACAGCGCGATCTTGCGCTTGTCCGACGGATCAATCGGGATCTCGCACCGGCACAACAGGATATCGGGCTGGATGCCGATGGAGCGCAGCTCCTTCACCGAGTGTTGCGTCGGCTTGGTCTTCATCTCGCCTGCCGCCTTGATGAAAGGCAGCAAGGTGACGTGGATGAAGATGGCGCGGTCCCGGCCGAGCTCCTGACCGAGCTGGCGGATGGCTTCAAAGAAGGGCAGGCCCTCGATATCGCCGACCGTCCCGCCGATCTCGCACAGCACGAAATCGACATCGCCCGGATCAGACAGGACGAACTGCTTGATGGTGTCGGTCACGTGCGGGATCACCTGCACGGTCGCGCCCAGATAATCGCCGCGGCGCTCGCGCTCGATGATCGTGGAATAGATCCGGCCGGTGGTGATGTTGTCGCCGCGCGTGGCGGACACGCCTGTGAAGCGCTCGTAATGGCCAAGGTCGAGATCGGTCTCGGCGCCATCCTCGGTGACATACACCTCGCCATGCTGATACGGGCTCATCGTGCCCGGATCGACATTGAGATAGGGGTCAAGTTTGCGCAGCCGGACGCGGTATCCGCGGGCCTGGAGAAGCGCGCCAAGGGCGGCGGAGGCGAGGCCTTTACCTAAGGACGAGACCACGCCGCCGGTTATGAAAATATATCGCGGCATGGAAGGACGGGTTAGCGCAGAATCGTTCGGTGCGAAAGCCGTGCCCTGCCCTCAATTGTGCAAAAGACGCACAAGCGGCAAGGGGAAGACAGCGCCTACAGGATATTCAGCGCAAGGAACAAGGCCCACATGCCCGCGAGCGCGAGGAAATTGATTGTGAACACGGCGCCTCGCAGCGGCACATTGCCGGTCAGGGTCTGAACGCCCGTGTGCAACACCCGCCCTGCGACAAACAGCCAGGCAAGCCACACCATCGCCACGCTGACCGTCTGCGTAGCCCATAAGGCCAGCACCAGCGGGTAGAACAGCATGGGGGCTTCAAACTGGTTGCGCAGATTGGCCGCGACGCGCGCGCCGCGCTCCACATCACCGCCGGGAAACTGCAGGTCGGAATAGCGACGCTTTCGCGACCTGACAGCGCCGAGCCGCTCAATCGTCAGCCAGAGATAGAGGAAGGCGACAAGCACAAGGTGCATCGCGGCAGGCAAAAGGATGGAGCGGGCCTCTGCAATGCCAAGAGGCCCATCCATGATGCGCCTACCGGCCCGGCTCGTCTTCGGTGGTCGCAGGCTCGTCGCCGCTCTCGCCCTCCTGCGGGGCAGGCACTTCAGCCGGCTCCCCGGTGGTTTCAGCGGCAGGTGCCTCGGCTTCATCCTCGAAGGTGAAGGGCAGCGGCCCGCTATCGCCTTCAACGCCCACACGGTCGAGCACGGAACGGCCCGTGGGATCGAGCGTTGGCAGAACGGCCAGGGCGATGGAGTTGGCCATGAAGACCGCGCCAAGGATCATCGTCGTGCGGGTTAGGAGGTTGGCCGCTCCACGGCCGGACATCATCCCGCCGGGGCCGCCACCAATGCCGAGCGCGCCGCCTTCGGAGCGCTGCATGAGGACGACGGCAACAAGGCCAATCGCGACGAGAATCTGGATGATGAGAAGAACAGTAAGCATGGAACCTGCAATGCGCCTGAGGCCTGCCTGAAGCGGCGGCCGGTTTAACTAGCGGCGCGTTGTAGCCCAGCCTCTTCCTGAACGCCACTCTTCAACTGCCGCACAGGCGCAAGGCGGCGGCGCAGCGCCTCCACGGTCTTCTCGATCTCTTCCACAGAGGCCTTCACATCATCCCCGGTCGCGAAGGCGGCGAGCACGCCCATCGCCAGCTCCTTGACCAGGCCAAGATTGGCCATGGTGAAGCCGCCATCGCCATACAGCTCCTCACAGACCTGATAGAGCGCAAAGGCGATGCGCGAGGCCTCGCCGGCACCCTGACGCGCCAGACGCAGGCGCAATTCCTTGGCCGTGCGCAGCATGTCGGCGAGATCAAGGACGGTCGTATTGCCCTCGCTCAGCTCGCGCACACCCACCTCGACGCCCACCGTCAGACGCATGCACAGGCGGCGGATGCGCTCGGCTTCCACCGTCCGGCGCGCTTCGGCGATCCAGCGATTGGCCTCATCGAGCGCGCCTTCATCGGCATCGGTCACGGCGCGCAACGTGTTGGGAGCATCAATCGGATTGGTGATGGAGGATTTGCGCTCTGTATCGCTGCGCCGGTCCGGCCCGATATAATCACTCGTCACCACGAAGGGCTTGCGCGCCCGCACCAGCGTGCGGATGCGCTCTTCAGCAAAGGCGGTGGAGAACGGGCGGACGATCACATCATCAACGCCTGAATTGATGGCCTGTTTGACCATATTGCCATCACGCACCCAGCTCGTCAGCACGAAGACCACGAACGGGTTGCGGCCAAGTTCACCGGCTCGCACCGCGCGGACAACGCGCAGCATCTCGGCTTCATTATTGACCAGCTCGGCGATGATGAGGTCCGGTGAGGTATCCTCGAGGCGGCGCTTGAACTCCGCCATGGAGCTCAGACAGCTGATCTCGCGGAATCCGATCTCGTGCAGCGCATAGCGCGTATTGCGCAGGTTCACGCCCACAGAGTCGAACAGCAGAACCGACGCGCGCCGATAATCAATATTCTTCATTGCGCTACCTCAATCGGAGGATGTCGCTACGCCTCCGTCACGCCATGAGAAATAACTGTTAAGTCTGAAAATCGGATTAGGAAGCTAGGTTAACAATCAGTGCAAAGGCTTCCGGGTCGAGGCTCGCCCCGCCGACGAGCGCGCCATCAACATCGGGGCAGGCCAGAAGGTCGGCGGCGTTGGCGGGCTTTACCGAGCCACCATAGAGGATGCGCGTACGCTCCCCGGTATCCGCGCCAAGGGCTGCACGGATGGCGGCATGCATGGCCTGCGCCTCGTCAGGCCCGGCATTCAGCCCCGTACCAATGGCCCAGACCGGTTCGTAGGCAATCACGATCTCGCCCGCAGGGACGCGCGGCAGGCTGGCGGCAAGCTGGGTCAGCACGACGGCTTCGGCCTTGCCGGCCTCACGTTCCTCAAGCCGCTCCCCCACACAGATAATTGGCACCAGTCCGGCAGAGATGGCGGCTTCGGCCTTGGCGCGAACCAGTGCATCGCTCTCGTAATGGGTCTCGCGCCGTTCGGAATGACCGACAATCACATAGCGGCAGCCAAGGTCGGCCAGCATCCGCGCGGAGATATCACCCGTATGGGGCCCCTCCTCCGCGTTGGCGGCGCAATCCTGCCCGCCGAGCGCCACATCTGATCCGGAAAGGGTGTCCGCGAGCGCGCCAATCAAGGTGGCAGGCGGGCACACCACGATCTCGCACGCAGGCCCGGCAAGCTGCGCCCGAAAGCGTGCCGCCCAGACCAGATCGCGGCGCAGCCCGTGCATTTTCCAGTTGCCCGCAATGAGTGTGCGCCGTGTCGCCATGAATGGTCCCCCTGCCCGTCGGTAGCGGTCTTGTGAGCCCCGGACGGGGCGTGTCGCCTGACGACAGCGTTACCAGCCCCGGCCATTACGGGCAAACCGCCTTGTGCGCGCCAGCGCTGGCCAGCCTTGCCCGGCGTTGAGCGCGCGGCTAGGGTCCGGCGAACACTGCGGCCCCAAGGCGGGCGGCCCGCTGTCAACCTTATCGCGAATGGACCTTCATGCTTACGCTTATCCGCAATCTGGCGCGTTCACCGATCGCCGTACTGATCATTATCGTGCCGGTCATCGCCGCCTTTGCCCTGTTCGGGATCAATGACATTTTCACCGGAACCGGCAATGCGGTGGCCACGGTCGGCAGCGAGCGGGTAACGGCGCAGGATGTCAGCCGCACCATGCAGCGCGAGATGCGCCGCATCCAGATTGAAAACCCGCGCCTGACCCAGCAGGAAGCTGATGCGGCAGGCCTCGGGGACAGCGTTATCGCGACGCTGGTTGCGCAGGCAGCAATCAGCGCACAGGCCAACGAGCTGGGCCTGGCTGCAACTGACCGGCAGGTCGCCGACCTTATCCAGTCCGCACCCGCTTTCCAGAGCCTGTTCAACAACCGGTTCGACCGCGCGACCTATATCGAGTTCCTGCGTCAGGAGGGCTGGAGCGAATCGGCCTTCGAGCGTCAGCTGCGCTCTGATTTGCGCCGCCAGCAATTTGTTGACGCCGCCCTGTCTGGTGCCACGCCGCCATCTTTCTTCGAGACGCTGCGCGCCCGGTTCGACGCCGAACGCCGCACCATCCGCGCACTTCTGATCCCGCCGAGCCTGGCGGGCGATGTTGAAGAGCCGGACGATGCGACACTGCAGGCGTTCATCGAAGAGAATGCACCGTTCTTCACCCTGCCCGAGCAGCGCCGGATCACACTTGTCCGCCTGTCGCCGGAGCTGGTGGCCGCCGACATCGCGGTGGACGATGCCGAGCTGCGCGAGCTTTACGACATGCGCCTGGAAACAGGTGCGCTGGCAGACCCGGCCTTACGGACCTTCTCCCAATGGGTCGCGCCTGACGAGGAGACGGCCTCGGCGCTCGCCACACGCATCACCGCAGGCGAAGACCCTGCCACTGCTGCACGCGAGATGGGGCTTGGCGATCCGATCCGTATCGAAAATGCCGAGATTTTTGCCATCCCGGATCAGGTCGTGGCCGCTGCCGCGTTCGAGATGAGCACCGGCGAAGCGCGCGCTGTGCAGGGCCGCCTCGGCTGGCGTGCGGTGTATGTGGAAAATGCGACCGATCCCGAGGTCCCGTCATTTGAGGCGATTGCCGACGAGTTGCGCACCGAGCTGGCGGGCGAGACCGCGGAGTTTCGCGTTCTCGATGCGCTGGCCGAGTTCGAGGAAGCGCGCGGGCGGGGCGCAACGCTGGAAGAAGCAGCGGACGCTGCGGGTATCCCGGTGGAACGCTTCGACTTCATCACCCAGGAAGGCTTTGAGCTGACCGGCGCGCCGCTGATGAGCCTGCTGCGGCAGGAGGAAATCCTGCGTAACGCCTTTGAAACCGAAAGCGGCTTTGACACCGGCCTCCTGAGCATGGGGGAAACGGGATATTTCGCTCTGCGTGTGGATGAAGTGCGGGAAAGCGCCGTGGCTGACCTTGAGCTGGTACGCGAGCAGGCTGCGGCCTTCTGGCGTATCCGGCAGGTCGATGACCGCCTTCAGGAATACGTCAACAGTGCGCTCGAGGCGGTGGCCGGCGGGGCCACGCTTGATCAGGCAGCAGCCCAGATTCCCGGGGCCCGCGTGGAGGAAACCACGCTGTCGCGCACGCAGACCGCGGGTCCGTTCAATCAGGGGCTGGTGGCTGCCGCGTTCCGCGCGCCGCTGAACCAGCCTTTCGAGGCGCGCGCAGGTGATCAGCGCACCCGCGCTGTGGCGATTGTCACGCAAATCGATTCCAGCGCCGCAACTGCGACCGCCGAGCAGCGTCAGGCCGTCATCGAAGGACTTCAGAACGACGTGGTGGCCGCACTCGAGCAAGGCCTGCTCGACCAGTATGACGTGCGCGTCAACGCTGTGCTGCGCGATGCCGCCCTTGGCCGCACCGAACCGGAATAGGCTGGCCAGTGCAGATCTCCCGCGCGGACATTGATGCGGCGATTACCCGGTGTGAAGCCGACGGCAAGGTGTTGCTGACGGCGCGGCGGCTTGATGATCTTGAAACGCCGGTATCGGCCTATCTCAAGCTCTCCGAAGGCGAACGCCATAGCTGCCTCCTTGAGAGCGTCGAGGGCGGTGCCTATCGCGGCCGCTATTCGGCCATCGGGCTCGATCCCGACCTGATCTGGCAAAGCCGCAATGGCGAAGCCCGCATCGCAAGAGCCAGCGGGTTTGAGGACAGCCCGTCTGATTTTCAGTCTGCGGGCGCGCCCCTGCCCTCGCTGAAAGCACTGCTCGCGGAATCTGCCCTCGATCTGCCTGAAGGCCTCGCGCCGATCTCGGCGGGGCTCTTTGGCTATCTGGGCTATGACATGATCCGCGAGGTCGAACGCCTGCCCTCAATCGCCGCGCCCGATCCGCTGGGTACGCCGGACGCGTTCCTGATGCGCCCGCGCGTGATGATCGTGTTCGATGCGATCGCACAGGAGATCACCGCCGCGGCACCCGCGCGCATAGCGCCGGGGCAGGACGCCCGAATGGCCGTGGAGGCCGCTGCAAGGCGTCTGGAAGCGGTTTTTGCCCGCCTTGATGATCATCGGGTGGCCCGCCAGCCTTCGCGCGCCTCTGAGACCCCTTCCAGCGAGCCGGCGAGCAATATGACACCGGAGACTTTCCGGGCGCATGTGGATGCCGCAAAAACCTATATCCGCGCCGGTGATGCCTTCCAGATTGTCGGCAGCCAGCGCTTCTCCGCGCCCTTCACGCTGCCGCCTTTCGCGTTGTACCGGTCCTTGCGCCGCACCAACCCCTCGCCCTTCCTGTTCTTCTTCGATCTGGACGGGTTTGCGATTGCCGGGTCCAGCCCGGAAATCCTGGTCCGCGTGCGCGATGGCAAGGTGACGGTGCGCCCGATTGCCGGCACGCGGCCGCGCGGTGCGACCCCTGAAGCCGACAATGCCTATGAGGCCGAACTGCTGGCCGATCCGAAGGAACGCTCAGAGCATCTGATGCTGCTGGACCTTGGCCGCAATGATGTCGGCCGTGTCGCCAAGTCTGGCAGCGTGCGCGTTACCGAGCGCGAAATCATCGAGCGCTACAGCCATGTCATGCACATCGTCTCCAACGTGGAAGGCGATCTGGCCGATGGCGAGGATGCGGTCTCTGCCCTCTTTGCAGGCTTTCCTGCCGGCACTGTCTCCGGCGCGCCGAAGGTGCGCGCCATGGAGATTATCGACGAGATGGAACCCCACCGGCGCGGCATCTATGCAGGCGCGGTCGGCTATTTCGGCGCCGATGGCAGCCTTGATACCTGCATCGCCCTGCGCACGGCGATCCTGAAGGACGGCGTGATGCACGTGCAGGCCGGCGCCGGCATGGTGCTCGACTCAGATCCCGAGGCCGAACGCGTGGAGACGGTGAACAGGGCCTTGGCCTTGTTCCGTGCCGCCGCTGAAGCCTGGCGCTTTGCCTAGCTCGCGTCTGAGGCCCGCTGCCGGGCAGCGAGCGTCGACATGGTAACCAGTTCAACCCCCGCTTCGCGTGCGCGTTCGGCAAGCCCTTCAAGAGCGGCCAGCGTCACCGGATAAGGGTGGCCAATAGCGATGGCGTGCCCGCGCTCTGCGGCAAGCCTTAGCGCCTCGTCCAGCGCCGCATCGACCGCTTCCGGCCTGCGCACATGATCGAGGAACACATCGCGCCGGAACGCCTCCAGACCGCCCTCCCGTGCCACCCGCGCTGCCTTGCTGGCAGGGTGGGTCAGCGAGTCCACGAAAATCAGGTCGCGCCCTGCAAACTGGGCAAAGGTCCGGCGTAGCGCGGCTTCATCGCGCGTCAGGGCGCTGCCCATATGGTTGTTGAACCCCACAGCCCCCGGCACGCGTGACAGCGCCCAGCCTGCCCGCCGGGCAATCTCTGCATCGCTCAAATGCCGCGTCAGCGCGTTCGGGCCGGGATCATCAAGCCCGACAGGCTCCATCGGCAGGTGCAGGAAGACGTCGAGCCCTGCTTCAGCCGCCATATGCGCCGCAGCCTCTGCCTCCCGCGCAAACGGCAGGATGGCGAGCGTCATTGGCAAATCGAGATCCAGTAGCGCCTGCATCGCCGCCATGTCCGGGCCGACATCATCGATGATGATGGCGAGCACTGGAGTCGTCCCAGCAAAGCCTTGCGGCTCCGGAGCGGATATCGGCGTGTCAGTCCATGACGGAAGCGCTGGCGCGGAAACGCTCAAGTCCTGCTGCGGAGCAGGCATGCCGGCCGCAGCCGCCTCGCCTTTCCGGCCCGCCTCGAACGCCAGCCCGGCGCACATCAGGATGCAGGCCGCCGCCGCGCTGGCCAGATAGATGAAGGAGGTCGCCGGATTGCTCATGAAAATCACGCATAAGCTGAGTCGGCGAGGTTGGCGGCGCGGGAGTGCCTGACTAGATTGCCTTCCCGCTTCGTAAAAAAGGCACTGCCTGCGCCATGCTGCTGATCGTCGACAATTATGACAGCTTCACCTTCAACCTTGTGCATTATTTCAAGGAGTTGGGGGCGCAAACGCATGTGATCCGCAATGATGACATGAGCGCGGCCGAAGCCCTCGCGTCCGGCGCATCGGCTGTCGTGCTGTCTCCGGGTCCGTGTGATCCGGACAGGGCGGGCATCTGCCTTGAGCTGATCCGCACTGCACACGCCAGCCTGCCCATTCTTGGTGTCTGCCTTGGCCATCAGGCCATCGGGCAGGTGTTTGGCGGCAAGGTGGTGCAGGCGCGCGAGATCATGCATGGCAAAACCAGCCCGATCACGCATGACGGCACCGGCGTATTTACTGGTCTGCCCTCGCCCTTTGAAGCGACGCGCTATCATTCTCTCGCCGTGCAATTGCCGGGCGAAAGCGAGCTCGCTGTGACCGCCCGCACCGCCGATGGCGAGATCATGGGCCTGATGCACAAGACGCGGCCCGTGCACGGCGTGCAGTTCCACCCGGAATCGATTGCGTCCCAGCACGGCCATGCCCTGCTGGCCAACTTCCTGTCGCTGGCAGGGCTTGCAGGGAATCGCGCCGCGTGAGCGCGCTGCGCCCCGCCATCTCTGCGCTTGCCAGTGGCCGCCTGCCCGAGACGGCGCAGCTGGAAGCCGCGTTTGACGCGCTGATGGAGGGCGAAGCCGATGCTGCCGAGATTGGCGGCTTTCTGATCGGGCTGGCAGCCCTTGGCGAGAATCCTGAGGTGCTGGCGACGGGTGCGAAAGCCATGCGCGCCCGTATGACGCCCGTAAACGCACCCGCTGGCGCAATCGATACATGCGGCACGGGCGGCGATGCGCGCGGCACATGGAATATCTCCACCGCCGCAGCCCTGGTCGCTGCCGGTGCAGGCGCAGTGGTCGCCAAGCACGGCAACAAGGCCGCTTCGTCAAAGTCCGGTTCAGCGGAAGTATTAGAGAGTTGTGGCGTCAACCTTACAGCCGACATCAAGCTTGTGGAGCGCGCCCTGCGCGAGGCCCGCGTCGGCTTCCTTTTTGCGCAAGCCCATCACGGCGCAGTGCGCCATGTCGCCCCTGCCCGCAAATCGCTGGGCGTGCGCACGGTGTTCAACCTTCTGGGTCCTCTCTCCAACCCCGCAGGCGCCAAACGCCAGCTGCTTGGAGTTTTCGACGCGCGCTGGCTGCTGCCGCTGGCTGAAGCCTTGCGGGATCTCGGGGCGGAAGACGCGATGATCGTGCACGGCTCGGACGGTCTGGACGAGATCACGACGACGGGCGAGACGCGATATGCGCGCCTCTACAGCGACGGCACGATACGCGAAGGCGTGATAACACCCGAAGACGCAGGCCTGCCGCGCGCGAGCCTGGATGCCCTCAAGGGCGGTGAACCGGCAGAGAACGCCGCCGCACTGAAAGCGCTTCTGCAAGGTGAAACAGGGTCTTATCGTGATATCGTGATGTTCAACACCAGCGCCGCGCTGATGCTCGCTGGCCTCGCTGATGACTGGCGCGGCGGTGTGGAACTCGCCGCCCGCTCAATAGATGAAGGCAAGGCACAAGCCGCGCTCGATGCGCTTGTTGCGATCACCAATAGCCAGCCGGAATGACGCCATGAGTGACACCCTTGCCCGCATCGCAGACTACAAGAAGGCCGATATTGCGCGCCGCAAGCAGGCCGTTTCGCTCGATGATCTAGAGGCGCGCGCCCGCGCCGCATCGCCGGTGCGCGGCTTTGCCCGTGCGCTTGAGCAGGCAGCGGAGCGGGACGGGCTCGGCCTTATTGCCGAGATCAAGAAGGCAAGCCCTTCCAAGGGCTTGATCCGCGCCGATTTCGATCCGCCCGCCCTCGCCCGCGCCTACGAGAAGGGCGGCGCGACATGCCTCTCCATCCTCACCGATGTGGAGAGCTTTCAGGGCGCGGATGCGCACCTCGTCGCCGGGCGTGAAGCGGTATCCCTGCCCGCCCTGCGCAAGGATTTCCTGTTTGATCCCTGGCAGGTGGTCGAATCGCGCGCACTTGGCGCGGACTGCATTCTCGTCATCATGGCCGCTGTCGACGATGCGCTTGCCGCGGACCTCATTTCAGAAGCCCACCGCTGGAACATGGATGCGCTGGTGGAGGTGCATGACGCGGAGGAAATGGAACGCGCGCTGACGCTCGCCTCCCCCCTCATCGGCGTCAATAACCGCAATCTGCGAACCTTCGAGACCAGCCTTGAAACCTTCGAATCGCTGGCGCCGATGGTTCCGTCAGACCGCTTCCTCGTCGCAGAAAGCGGCATCTTCACCGCCGCCGATGCCGCCCGTTTGCAGGCCGCCGGCGCGCGCGCACTTCTGGTTGGTGAAAGCCTTATGCGTCAGGCCGATGTGAGCGCTGCAGTACGGTCTCTGATGGCGGGCAGCCAGCCTCCCGGTCGGCAAACGCTTGACGCGGGCGCGGAACAGGCATAGAACAAAACAAGATTTTTCCGGTTTTCGCCTACCAACACCGAGGCCCCCCTCATGCTCACCCGCAAACAGCACGAGCTTCTGCTCTTCATCCACAAAAGACTGTCTGAGGATGGCGTGTCGCCCTCCTTTGACGAGATGAAGGACGCGCTGCAGCTCGCCTCCAAGTCGGGCGTGCACCGTCTGGTGAGCGCGCTCGAAGAACGCGGCTTCATCCGCCGCCTCGCCCACCGGGCGCGGGCGCTGGAAGTGCTCAAAATGCCGGAATCAGCCGCGCCTGCCCGCGAACGCCCGGCCAGCAATGTGGTCCGTCCGGACTTTACGCGTCCCGAACCGCTCGCCGAAACGGTAGATGTTCCCTTGCTCGGCAAGATCGCCGCCGGTGTACCGATCGAGGCGATCCAGCACGAGACAGACCGGTTCGGCGTGCCCTCGCAGATGGTGTCTGGCGGGGAACATTTCGCGCTGGAGGTGGAAGGCGATTCCATGATCGAGGCCGGGATACTTGATGGCGATGTGGTCATCATCCGGCGCGGCGACACGGCCAATAATGGCGAGATCGTTGTGGCATTGGTCGATAACGAGGAAGCCACGCTGAAGCGTCTGCGCCGCAAGGGCGGCTCCATCGCGCTGGAAGCGGCAAATCCGGCTTACGAGACACGGATTTTCGGGCCGGACAGGGTGAAGGTTCAAGGCCGTCTTGTCGGCCTCATCCGGCGCTACCACTAAGAGTAGCTTTTCCCTCGTCCTTCGAGACGTTCGCTATCGCTCACCCTCAGGATGAGGGAAAAAAGTACACCCCAAGCCCTCATCCTGAGGAGGCCGAAGGCCGTCTCGAAGGACGAGGGCATGAAGGAATATTCCGGCCTTTTGACAGCTAAAGGCTGATACCCCTAGCCCTCTCGCCCCCATATCCTTCCCGAGACACCATCATTGGCACCGCGCAGGCGGATGATGCGTCCGTCCCTCACCCAGAACTCCGCCCCGCCAAGCTCCTCGCGCGCGGCATCATCCAGAAGCGGGACCGCACAGCGCCGTTTCAGCCAGTGGCTGACCGTCCCGCGCGCAATCACCAGATCGGCGCGGGTGCAGTCTTCTTCGAGCGAGGCCGGGTGTTCGCTTATGGCGATGCGCAGGCCCTCCCGGGTTTCCACAAAGCACCCCAGCCGGTCGCAGGCCATCTCGCCGCGCGGGGCCGCAGACAGGCCGGTCCCGGCCCGCTGCAGGAAAACGCCCGCCTCGAACCGTCCGCGCCTGCGGTCAGACACCATCCATGCCCCGTCCTCACCCGTGTCTGTGCCAGCATTGAGGGTGCGCGCGACCAGTACCCCAGATCGGGTAATCATCATGTCCGGAGGCTCGGCCACTGCCCATAGCGCCATGCCGGCTGCGGCTATCGGCACGCCAGCAACACGGAGCAGTCCGCGCCCGAACGCGATCACCGCAAATCCCATCCCGTAAAGGGCAATCACCATACCTGATGGCGCGATGGCCGGGATGGCCGCGCCGGGCAGGCTGGCGGTCCAGCTGGCGATGGCCAGCACGATATCCATGCCAGCCGCGCTGATCCGTAAAGGTAATTCTTCAAGGCCAAAGGGCGTCAGGATCAGCCCGATCACCCCTGTTGGCATCACCCAGAAGGAGAAGACTGGCATGGCGGCGAGATTCGCTCCGAAGCCATAGGCAGCCATGCGCTGGAAGTGGAAGGCAGCAAAAAGTCCCGTCGCCCCGCCTGCTACCAGACTGGTCACTGACAGGCCTGCAAGGGCATCCCTTGCCCGTCCGATCAGGCCGGGCGCGACATAGATGCGGCTCATCCGCCAGCGCTGCCAGGCTTCGTAAACGGCTATCAGGGCGGCGGTCGCGGCAAAGCTCATCTGGAAGCCGGGGGCGACAACGCTTTCCGGGCTGAGCGCCAGAATGATGAGCGCAGCGAGCGCCAGGGACTGAAACGAGACGGCCCGCCTGTCGAGAAGGATCGCGGCAAACATGACTGCCGCCATGACGAACGCGCGCTGTGTCGACACCGCCGCGCCTGACAGTACGAGATATCCAAGCGCGGCGCAAAGCGCGATCAGGGCCGCGGGCTTTCGTGGATCGATGGCGCGGGCAACCGGCTCGATCGCGGCGATCAGCCAGCGCGCCGCGAAGAATATGCCGCCCGCCAGCAGCGCCATGTGCATGCCGGAAATGGCCAGGATATGACCGAGCCCGGAGAGCCGCAGCGCCTCGGCATGGTCTTCACTCACCCCGGAGCGTTCACCGGTCAGAAGCGCGGAAATAACAGGGCCGGACTGGCCACCCGCCTTCTCCGCAATGCCGTTTGCCAGCCGCCAGCGCCAGCCCAGAAAGGCGCGGAGGCGTCCTGCCTCCCGGATCTCGATTTTCTGAGGCTGGGTGACAGAGAAACCGGTCAGCGCGATTTGTTCAAACCATGCCGCCCGCGCGCCATCATATCCACCGGCGGCCACGGGCCCGCGGGGCCGCGAGAGCACGGCGCGCACGCTGATCCCGTCACCGGGGGTCAGCGTCGTCGTGTTGATGCGCAGGCGGACCCGGCGAGGCAGCGCGTCTGCTCCTTCAAGAGCCGTCACGCGCACCAGCACACGGCCCGACGCTCCGCGCCGCTCGATGCGCTCGATCCAGCCTTCCACGTTTCTTGCCCGCTCGCTGACCTCGATGGGCGGCGGCACCAGGCTGTGTGCACGCCCTTGCGTATGCGCAAAACCAGCCACGGCGCAGGCTGCGAATGCGGCGGCAAACAGCAATATCGGGCGGGCGCGAAGACACAAGACCAGGGCCGCCAGCATGGCCACACAAAGCCAAAGCCATCCAATCAGGGCGGCAGGAGGCTCCACGCCAAGCGCGATATAACCTGCGGCACCGAATCCGAAGGCCACTGGTGCCCACAGGACGAGCGCTGAAGCGCGCACCGCCCGGTCGGGCAGCATGGCGGTCAGACGGTCGCGCAGGCGGGCGGCCAACGTCACCCAGCCTATGGAATAACGGGGCAAAACGCGCCAGATTTCGGGCCTTGTTGTCCACCGCATGCGCGCGCCCTGTTACACTTCAGCAGCAAGACTATCTCTAAACGCGCCATACATGCTAATCATCGCCCTCCTTCGCAGCGCAGCAACCCCTCGCACGTGCAAAACAAGACCGAGATCATCACGCGCTTTGCGCCGTCGCCCACTGGCTTCCTCCATATCGGAGGGGCGAGAACGGCGCTGTTCAATGCCCTTTATGCCGCCCGTCATGGTGGCCAGTTCAAGCTGCGCATTGAGGATACCGACCGCGCCCGCTCAACCGATGAGGCGGTGGCGGCCATTCTGGATGGACTCAACTGGCTGGGCCTGAAGTGGGACGGCGAGGTGGTGTCCCAGTTCGCCCGCGCAGACCGCCACCGCGAGATCGCCGAAGCCCTCGTGGCCTCTGGCCATGCCTTCCGCTGCTATTGCACGCCGGAAGAAGTGGAAGCCTTGCGCGAACAGGCATTTGCCGAGGGGCGGGCCTTGCGGTCACCCTGGCGGGATCGCGATGCGGGCGAAGCGCCTGCCGGTGCACCCTTCACGGTGCGCTTTCGCGCGCCCGATAGTGATGTGGTGCTGGACGACGCCGTTCAGGGCCGCGTACAATGGGCGGCCAAGGAGTTTGACGATCTCATCCTCCTGAGAAGCGATGGCAACCCGACCTATAATCTCGCCGTGGTGGTCGATGACCATGATATGGGCGTTACCCACGTCATTCGCGGCGATGATCACCTCGTCAATGGCGGCCGTCAGGCACAGCTTTATGACGCGCTCGGCTGGCAGCGCCCGCTCTTTGCCCATATCCCGTTGATCCACGGCCCGGACGGCAAAAAGCTCTCCAAGCGGCACGGCGATCTCGGCGTCGAGGCCTATCGCGACATGGGCTATCTGCCCGAAGGCCTGCGCAATTATCTGGCGCGCCTCGGCTGGAGCCATGGTGATCAGGAACTGTTCTCCGACGAAGAGCTGGTGGCCGCTTTCTCGCTGGAAGGCCTCAACAAGGCCCCTTCTCGGCTCGATCTCGACAAGATGGCGTTCGTGAACCAGCACCATCTGCGCCTCGCCGACAATGCGCGCCTTGTGGCGCTGCTGACCGGCCGGTTGTCGGGCCGCACCGATATCGTGTCGGGCGAGGTGCTGCAGGCCCGCCTGTCTGCGGGCATGGACGCCCTCAAGGAGCGCTCCAAGACGCTTGCCGAGATGGAGGAGCAGGCCTGGTTCCTGATCCGTCAGCGGCCGTTCAGCCTAGGTGAGGCGGCACGCAAGGCCCTCACCGAAGAGGCACTGGACCGGCTCGGCAGACTGCGCCATGTACTGGCAGACCATTCAGATTGGAGCGCTCAGGCGCTCGGCGAAGCACTCAAGGCTTTTGCTGCCAGCGAAGAGGTAGGTTTCGGCAAGATCGGACAGCCTCTGCGCGCGGCCATTACAGGCGGCGCGCCCGCTCCGGACATGGGACTGGTTCTGGCCCTTCTGGGCCAAGAGGAAACGCTTGCAAGGCTGGACGACCGTTTGCAGGCATGATTGAAAATCTGGACGATTGAAGGGATTGGACCGATGGACAACAAGGCAAAGAAGAAGGGCACCGCCCAGCTCACCCTCAATGGCAAGACATATGATCTGCCGGTGTTTGGCGGCTCAGTTGGCCCCGATGTCATCGACATCCGCACCCTGTACCGCGATGCGGGCGTGTTCACCTACGACCCCGGCTTCACCTCCACCGCAAGCTGCGAAAGCCAGATCACCTATATCGATGGTGATGAGGGCGTTCTGCTCTATCGCGGCTATCCGATCGACCAGCTGGCAGAACAGTCCAGCTTCATCGAGGTCGCCTACCTGCTGATGCACGGCGAGTTGCCGAGCGCCTCCGAGCTGGAAACCTTCGACTGGACGATCCGCCGGCACACCATGCTGCACGACCAGTTCGACCAGTTCTTCCGGGGCTATCGCCGCGATGCTCACCCGATGGCGGTCATGGTCGGCACGGTAGGAGCACTGTCGGCCTTCTATCACGACTCAACTGACGTGAATGACCCGCACGCCCGCACCGTCGCCAGCCACCGCATGATCGCGAAAATGCCGACGATCGCCGCGCGCGCCTTCAAATATTCGGTAGGCCAGCCCTTCATCAGCCCGCGCAACGAGCTGGATTACGCCTCCACCGTCCTGCGCATGTGCTTGGCGGTACCGGCCGAAGACTACAAGGTCTCCCCGACGCTCGCCCGTGCGATGGACCGCATCTTCATCCTGCATGCCGATCACGAGCAGAACGCGTCGACCTCGACCGTGCGCCTTGCCGGCTCTTCCGGTGCCAATCCGTTTGCATGTATCGCCGCCGGTATCGCCTCGCTCTGGGGCCCTGCCCATGGCGGCGCCAACGAGGCTGCCCTCAACATGCTCGCCGAGATCGGCTCGGTGGAGCGCATTCCGGAATACATCCGCAAGGCCAAGGACAAGGATGATCCCTTCCGCCTGATGGGCTTTGGCCACCGCGTGTACAAGAACTACGATCCGCGCGCGAAAGTGATGCGTATGACCTGCCACGAAGTGCTGGGCGAGCTGGGCATAAAGGACGATCCGCTCTTGAACGTCGCCATGGAGCTGGAGCGTATCGCACTGGAAGACGAGTATTTCGTCGAGAAGAAGCTCTATCCCAATATCGACTTCTATTCCGGCATCACGCTGCGCGCGATGGGCTTCCCGACCGAGATGTTCACCGTGCTGTTCGCGCTGGCCCGCACTGTCGGCTGGATCGCGCAATGGGGCGAGATGATCGAGGATCCGAGCCAGAAGATCGGCCGCCCGCGCCAGCTCTTCACGGGCGCGACCGAGC
>CAZCEG010000011.1:0-19115 GCA_964497275.1 uncultured Oceanicaulis sp. | reverse complement strand
GACCCGTTTGGCGGCGTGATCATCACGGACTGGTATGCCAACCCGGAAGCGCCCGATGAGCGCTTCAAGGCCACGGTCTACATTCTTGACAGCCGCCTGCGCGCTGACGCGCTGAGCGTCCAGCTTTTCCGGCAGGAGCGCCGCGCCGATACAGGCGACTGGACCGATGCGAATGTGGACCCCGCGACGCGCATCCAGATTGAGAACGCCATTCTCACCCGCGCCCGCCAGCTGCGTATTTCCCAGCTGCCCGGCTCCTGATTTCCTCAGGCACAGAGACCAAGATGACGCGACAGCAGACGCTTCTGACCGGCCTTATGGCAGCGCTCGGAGCGGTGCTGATCCTGTCAGGGTGTGGCTTTCGGCCCGTTTACGCCGGACCCGCCTATGACAGCCTCGGCAATGTGGCGGTCAGCGTCAGCGGCGAGGATCGCTTTGCCTATCTGGTTGAGACGGCGCTGATCGACCGTCTTGGCCAGCCAGGCGAATCGGCCGGGCAGCTTCAGGTCAGCCTGCGAATCCGCCAGCGCAATCTTGGTGTTTCCGCTGATGGCGAAGCCTCGCGGATCGCTCTGGACGTCGCTGCGCGCTATGCCCTGTCGATACCTGGTGGCCAGCGGCTTCGCGGCGAGACGTCCGAGCGGGTCGCGTTTGAAACCCCGCGTGAGCCCTACGCGCTGATTTCGGCGCGCGCCAATGCAGAACGGCAAGCCGCAGAAGCCATTGCCGAATCGATTTTGCGTAGCGCGGCGTCCGACTTGCGGCGGCGCGAGCTAGGCGGAAGCCGGCCCGAAACGCGCCCTGCCCGCAGAGACGGGGATAGCGACCCGGAAATGGATGACCTGCTTGGGGACGATGACGGGTGGTAAAGCCTGCTGCAGCCGGTCTTGAAAGACTGCTCAGCGCACCGCCCGAGGCCTTGCAGGTATTTCTCGTTTATGGCCCGGATACGGGGCTGGTGCGCGAGCGGGCCACACGGCTCGCCGCGGCGCTGATCCCCGATCCCGATGATCCGTTTGCGGTTTCCCGGCTCTCGGACGAAGACCTGAAATCCGATCCGGCGGCACTTGCCGATGCCATGGCCGCCTTGTCGCTCGGTGGCGGGGAACGGCTCGTGCGGGTGCGCCTTGGTGGGGACAGCGCGCTGGTCGCAGCCTGGATCTCCGAATTTGAAGCCGGCACGGCACCCGCCGAAGCGCGCCTCGTCATCGAGGCCGGCAATCTCACCAAAGGCTCGAAACTTCGTAAAGCTGCAGAGGATGGCAAGCGCTCTGCGGCGATTGCCTGCTACGCCGATACGCCGCGCGATCTTCTGGAGATGGCCGAGGCGAGCCTGAGGTCCGAGGGCCTGTCGCTCGCGCCGGCGGCCCGGTCTGAGCTCGCCCGCCTGCTTGAAGGCGACCGGCAACTGGCCCGTTCCGAGATCGAGAAGCTTATCCTCTATAAAGGGCCCGGCGGCGGCGAGGTGACGCTGGAGGATCTCGCCGAGATCACCTCGTCCGGTGCCGAGGCCGCGCTGGACCAGGTGATCGACCCTGCCTTTGGCGGCGATGTGCGCGAAGCGGATCGCAATTATCACCGGGCGCTGGAATCAGGGCTGAATCCGGTCGCGATTGCGCGCGCCCTGCAGCGCAAGATCGACCAGATCGAGGCCTATAATGCCGCCGGCAACGATCCGGCAGCGCTCGCGCGGTCTGGCGCGCCGCGATTTGGCCCGCCTGCGCAGCGTTTTCAGGCGATGGCGCGGCTCTGGCCGCCTGCAAAGCTCGCCCGTGCACGGCAGATCGCGTTTGAGGTCGAACGGCAGCTCAAATCTTCGGGCGCGCCGGGCGTGGCGTTGATGGGCGAAACCCTGTTGCGCCTTGCCCGCGCCAGCAGCACAAGTCGTTGATATAAAAGATCAATACGCGCCAGAGCCGTGCGACGACAGGCGGCGGCAAAGATCATCCAGCTGCTCAAGCGTGGAATAGCGCACCCGCACCTCGCCCGCTTCACCCTTGTGAAGAATCTCCACCTCAAGGCCCAGCCGCTCGGCAAGGTCGCTTTCAAGCGCGCGGGTATCGGCATCCTTGGCAGGCGGCCTTCCGCCACCGTCGCGTGATTTGCGTTCGGGCGCGCCGGTTGACCGGGCCAGCGCCTCGGCAGCCCGCACCGACAGCCCGCCAGCTATGATCCGTTCGGCAAGCGCTGCCGGGTCGGCACTGGTCGCGATGGCGCGGGCATGGCCAGCGCTCAGCGCACCGGTCTCAAGGTGGTTGAGCACCACGCCCGGCAGGGCCAGAAGCCGCAGCGTGTTGGCGATATGGGCGCGCGACTTGCCAACCGCCCGCGCCACCTCCTCCTGGGTATGACCGAAAGTCTCGATCAGCTGGCGGAAGGCCCGCGCTTCTTCCACTGGATTAAGATCTGCCCGTTGAACGTTCTCAACAATGGCAATTTCCAGTGTTTCGCGGTCGGTAAACTCGCGGATGATCGCAGGGATTTCATGCAGGCGGGCCCGCTGGGCCGCGCGCCAGCGCCGTTCCCCGGCGACGATCTGGTAGTGCCCGGGCTTACCGGGCGCAGGGCGCAGCAGCACAGGCTGCAGCACGCCGCGCTCGGCAATCGAGGCGGCGAGCGAGCTCAGCTCGTCTTCGTCAAACCGCTTGCGCGGCTGGCCGGGATTGGCGCTGATCAGATCGAGCGGGATGAGCAGGGCACCGCCGGACGAGGCACGGCCTGCACCCGCTTCCTCGCTGCGCAGGGCTTCTGCCTCTTCGCCTTCCCCGATGAGGGCCGACAGGCCCCGGCCCAGCCCGCGCGGGCGCTCGTTCGCACTCATGCCGGCACCGCCTCGGGACGGGCACGCTCTTGGCGGACAAGCTCGCGGGCAAGGCGCACATAGGCCTGCGATCCCGAACAGGCGAGATCATAGAGCAGGACCGGCTTGCCGAACGAAGGGGCCTCCGACACGCGCACATTGCGCGGTATGACCGTGTCATACACCCGGTCGCCGAAATGGGCGCGCACATCGGCGGCAACTTGCGCCGACAAGTTATTGCGCCGATCATACATTGTCAGCACAACGCCTTGAATTACCAAGTCTTTATTGAGATTGCCCCGCACCAGATCGACCGTTCGCATCAGCTGGCTCAAACCCTCGAGCGCGAAGAACTCGCACTGTAGCGGAACGAGCACGGAATCGGCCGCCGTCATCGCGTTGACCGTCAGCAGGTTGAGCGAGGGCGGGCAATCGATCAGGACGTAATCGCAATGTGCGCCGCGGCCCGCGAGGAAGCGGCGGAAGCGGTCAATCGCGTGGCGCAGGCGATAGGAGCGGCGCGGCGCAGCCGACAGCTCCAGCTCGGCACCGGAAAGGTCCACGTCTGACGGGATGATGCCGAGGCCCGGAACGCTGGTATCGACGAGGGCGTCCTCCATCGGGCGCTCATTGACCAGCACGTCATAGGACGTTGCCTTGCGGGCCGTGCGCGGCACACCCAGGCCCGTCGAGGCGTTCCCCTGCGGATCGAGGTCCAGCACGATCACCCTCTTGCCGATGGCGGCCAGCGCCGTGGCGAGATTGATCGCGGTGGTGGTCTTGCCCACGCCGCCTTTCTGGTTGGCGATGGCGATGACTTTGGGCGCGCCGCGGCCGGGCGCTTCCTGACGGGTATCAGCGGACACGGGTTAGCCTTTCAATACGGATGATAGCCGCCTCATCACTGGTGAGGCTGGCGTGAAGACTGGCCTCAAAGGTCCAGCTTTTCCGGGCCTGGGTCAATTCCTCTTTATGCCGTGCACCCTTGGGAATCAGCGCTACCGCGCCGTTATCCACATATGGTGCCAGCCAGGGCAGCAAACGGTTCAGCGGCGCCACCGCCCGGGCCGTTACCACGTCGCAGGGCGGCAGGCTTGCGATGTCCTCGGCGCGGGCCGTGATGACGTCGGCCCTGACCCCCGCTTCCTCCAGAACAGCCCGAAGGAAGGCCGCCTTCTTGCCGATGGATTCGATGAGGGTGACGCGCGGCTCGACCGGCGCAGCCTCCGCCAACAGAAAGGCAATAGCGAGACCGGGAAACCCTGCCCCCGACCCGATATCCACCCAGCGCGTCGCACCGTCCGGCGCTAAGCGCAATAGCTGCCAGCTATCATAGGCATGGCGGAACCAGAAATCGTCGAGCGTCGAGCGGCTGACCAGATTGGTGTGCGCGCTCCACTCCACCAGCAGGCGCCGCCACACCTCGAACCGATCGTGTGTTTCACGTGAAACACCGGTCGCGGCCTGAAACGCCGCCGCATCGAACGCCCGTTCGTTCATCAGCTCGCTCGCTGACGGTCAAGACGGCGCAAATACGCCAATAGCGCGGTCAGCGCGCCTGGCGTCACACCCTCAACACGCCCTGCCTGACCCAGCGTAGCTGGCCGCGCCGCCTGCAGCTTTTCGCGGACCTCGAACGACATTCCGCCTACGCTGGCGTAGTCAAAGCCCGCCGGAATGCGGACGCCCTCATCCTTGCGGAACGCCACGATGTCCGCTTCCTGCCGGTCGAGATAGCCGTGATACACGGCCTCGTTCTGGATCTGCTGCGCGATGGGCCTAGGCAGAGCGGCGATCTCCGGCCAGATGCGGCAGACATTCTCCCAGCCGACCTGCGGATGGGCGATCAGCTCCATACCAGAGCGCCTCTTGCCGTCCTGATTGATCTCGAGGCCCGCTTTGAGCGCTTCGGCGGGCGTCAGGTTCACCGTCTCCAGATGCGCCTTGGCGGCATCCAGAGCCCCCAGACGCTTCAGGAACGATGTTTCACGTGAAACACTCGCCGCACCAATGCGGATGGCTTCAGGCGTCAGGCGCTGATCGGCATTATCCGCCCGCAGCGACAGCCGGTACTCGGCGCGCGAGGTGAACATGCGATAGGGCTCGGTGACGCCGCGCGTGACCAGATCGTCAATCATCACGCCGATATAGGCCTGCGAGCGGTCGAGAATGAACGGGTTGGAGCCCGACACGGCAAGCGCCGCATTGAAGCCTGCCATCAGGCCCTGTGCTGCCGCCTCTTCATAGCCCGTCGTGCCGTTGATCTGGCCCGCAAGCCAG
Organism: uncultured Oceanicaulis sp.; assembly: GCA_964497275.1. GTDB lineage: Bacteria > Pseudomonadota > Alphaproteobacteria > Caulobacterales > Maricaulaceae > Glycocaulis. The sequence goes on along the minus strand of CAZCEG010000011.1, from coordinate 14,035 downwards.
AGGCCCGGCAAGCGCCGGACGCCGAGCGTCGCATCCAGCTCGCGCGGATCGACATAATCATACTCAATGGCGTAGCCATAGCGGCGCACCTTGACGCGCTCTAGGCCCGGAATTGTCTGCAGGAAAGCGTCCTGGATGTGTGACGGCAGGGAGGACGAGATGCCATTGGGGTAAATCGTGTCGTCATCCAGCCCTTCCGGCTCCAGAAAGATCTGGTGGCTGGTGCGGTCAGCAAAACGGACCACCTTGTCCTCGATGGACGGGCAGTAGCGCGGACCCCGACCGGCGATCTTGCCGCCATATACAGCAGAATGGCCGAGATTGGCCGCAATGATCTCATGCGTACGTTCGGTCGTGCGGGTAATCCCGCACGCGATCTGCGGCACGGTGATGGCGTCGGTGAGGAAGGAGAATGGCACCGGCTCATCATCGGCGGGCTGCATGTCGAGGCCGGACCAGTCAATGGTCGAGCCGTCAAGCCGCGCGGGCGTGCCGGTTTTAAGCCGCCCCATGGCAAGGCCCAGCGCATAAAGCCGTCTGGAGAGGCCGATGCTCGGCGCATCCCCCACCCGGCCCGCCGGGATACGCTCATCTCCGCGATGGATCACACCGTCGAGAAAGGTCCCGGTCGTCAGCACCACGGCCCCGGCGCGATAGGCGCGGCCCTCGCCATCGATAACGCCAACACAGCGCTCGCCCTCGACGATCAGGTCTTCGGCCGCGGCCTCCACCACATCGAGATGGGCGGTTCCGGCGATGGCGGCCTGCATGGCCTCACGATAGAGCCTGCGGTCAGACTGGGTGCGCGGACCGCGCACGGCTGGGCCCTTCGAGGCGTTCAGCATGCGGAACTGGATGCCGGAGGCGTCGGCAACGCGGCCCATCAAGCCGTCCAGCGCGTCGACCTCACGGACCAGATGCCCCTTGCCGAGCCCGCCAATCGCGGGGTTGCAGCTCATCTCGCCAATCGTTGCGGCCTTGTGGGTCAGCAGCAGCGTGCGGGCGCCAAGGCGCGCCGCCGCGCTCGCAGCTTCGCAGCCGGCGTGACCACCCCCGATAATGATGACATCCCAGCTCCGGGCAGCCGCCTCGGATGCGGGCAAGGTTTCAAGGCGCATGGGCTTTCCGGCCTCCTTTGCCGGCGGGCCGCCTCAATACGCCAACAGGGCTGCAAAGTCGAGATCGGGCCGCGCCTATTTGCCGATGCAGAACTGGCTGAACACCCGGTCGAGCACATCCTCGATGCTCACCGCTCCTGTCAGCTCGCCGAGCGACCGGATTGCGCGATTGACCTCCGCCCCTGCAAGCTCCGGGCTGGTAGCGAGGCGCGCCCGCGCCTCCGTCAGGCTGTCGAGGGCGCGCTCCACGAGCTGGCGGTGCCGGGCGCGCGATAGCGGTGCCGCCTCCTGCGCCCCCAGCCGCCGCGTGATTTCGGCGTCCAGCCAGGCCTCGAACGCGTCGAGCCCCGCGCCCGTCTTCACGGACGCCGCGAACACGGCGACGCCCTCCGGCCCCGAAATCGAACGATCGGACAGGTCTGCCTTGTTGGCGAGGATCACATCACCGGGCCGGAGCAGCCGCACAGTCCCGTCCGACAATGTTTCACGTGAAACATCGAGCACGAGGCAGCGCAGATCAGCGGCCTCGGCGCGGGCCAGAGCGCGCTTTACGCCTTCTGCCTCAATGACATCGGCAGCTTCCCGCAATCCCGCCGTGTCGGCGAACATGACGACAAAGCCTGCGCGGATGTCACGCACTTCCACCACATCGCGCGTGGTGCCGGGAATGTCGGACACAATGGCCGCCTCGCGCCGGGCGAGATAATTCAAGAGCGAGGATTTGCCCGCATTCGGCGCGCCGATAATGGCAATGGCAAAGCCCTCACGCACCTGCTCACCGCGACGCCCATCGGCCAGATGCGCCGTCAGCGCCCCGATGAGGCCGTCCAATGGCGGTCCGGCACGCACCGCGAGATTCTCCGGTACGTCCTCCTCGTCGGGAAAGTCGATCTCGCCCTCGATTGAGGCAAGAATATCAATGAGTTGATCACGCCAACCGGCATAAAGCCCACTCAGCGCGCCGCCCATCTGGGCGAGCGCCTGCGCGCGTTGCGCTTCGGTCTCGGCATCGATCAGGTCGGCAAGGCCCTCAGCTTCGGTAAGGTCCAGCTGGCCGCGCTCGAAGGCCCGCCGGGTGAACTCGCCTGGACCTGCAGGGCGCAAGCCAAGCCCTGTCAGGGCCTCTGACAGCGCGGCAATGACCGCGGGGCCGCCATGAATGTGAAACTCGGCGACATCCTCGCCGGTGAAACTCGCGGGGCCGGGAAACCACAGCACCAGCGCCCGGTCGATCAGTTCTCCGCCGCCCGCTTTCAGCGTACGCAGCGCGGCCATACGCGGTTCGGGCAACGAGCCTGCCAAGGCTGTCAGCACAGGCCCGGCCAGCGGCCCGCTGGCGCGCACCACGGCAACGCCTGCACGGCCTGCGCCGCTCGCCAGAGCGAAAATCGTGTCGTCCATCGGGGAAGTCTAGCTGCCGGTCTTGCCGGAGGCGGCCTGGCCCATCAGGGACATGAACTGCTTCTGCCATTCGCCTCCAAACGTCATCCAGTTGCGCATCAACGCATCTGGCTCCATCGCGGCCATGTTCTCGCTCATCCGGCGGCTCATCTCTTCGACCAGCTGGTCATTGAGCCGCGTCACGTCGGGCAGGCCGAAGAAGGCGCGCGCCTCTTCCGGAGTGCATTCCAGATTGATATTGACCTTCATGGCGCCCTCGTCTTGGCTTGGACCAGACCCGACCATACGCCGCGCCGGCGCAATTCCCAAGCGATCCCGCCACTTCAGGAGACCCCCCATGGCCGCAGAAACCCTCACCATAAAGACAAAAGACGGCAGCTTCTCCGCCTATGTGCGCGGGACAGGCCCCGCGATCATCGTCATCCAGGAGATTTTCGGCGTGAACGCGGTCATGCGCGGCATCTGCGATGATCTTGCCGCGAGCGGCTACCGCGCCATCTGCCCGGATCTGTTCTGGCGTATCAAGCCGGGCATAGAGCTGACCGACCAGACGGAGGAGGAGTGGAAGCAGGCCTTTGATCTGTTTGGTAAATTCAACCCCGATACGGGCGTTGAAGACATTGCCGCCACCATCGCCCATGCTCGCGCAGAGGGCGCATCCAAAGTCGGCGCGGTCGGCTACTGCCTGGGCGGATTGCTGGCCTACCTCACCGCCTGCCGCACGGACTGCGATGCCAGCGTTGGCTATGACGGCGTCGGGATACAGGACCGCTTGAGCGAGGCCGGCAAGATCACCGCTCCCCTCATGCTGCACATTGCCGGGCAGGACAAATTCGTGCCGAAAGAGGCGCAGGACGCGATTATCGCCGCATTGAAGCCCAATCCGCTTGTGTCGCTGCACCGCTATGCCGACCGCGACCATGCCTTCGCCCGAGTCGGCGGCGAACACTTCCACCGGCAAGATGCCGAAGCGGCCAATAATCGCACCATCGCCTTCTTCAAGGCTCATCTGGGCTGACACTTGCCGGAATGCGGTGAGGCCTAGAGAATAAACTTCGACAGATCGGCGTTTCCGGCTAGCGCCTTGACGCGCTCGTGCACGTAGTCAGCGTCAATGCGGATCGTCTCACCTGAGCGGTCAGAGGCCGTAAAGCTGATCTCCTCCACCAGTCTTTCGAGAATGGTGTGCAGGCGCCGCGCGCCGATATTCTCGACGCTGGCATTCACCTCTGCCGCATAGTCGGCAATGGCCTCGATAGCGCTGTCGTCGAACTCCAGGGTCACGCCTTCCGTGCCCATCAGGGCGATATACTGGGTGACAAGGCTCGCTTCGGGTTCAGTCAGGATGGCGCGGAAATCCTCGCGCGTCAGGGCCTTGAGCTCCACCCGGATCGGCAGACGGCCCTGCAGCTCAGGCAGCAGATCGCTCGGCTTGGTGACGTGGAAGGCGCCGGACGCGATGAAGAGGATGTGGTCGGTTTTCACCGGGCCGTATTTGGTGGCCACCGTCGCGCCCTCGATCAAGGGCAGGAGGTCACGCTGCACGCCTTCGCGTGACACATCGGCTCCGCGGGCATCGCCGCGAGCGCAGATCTTGTCGATCTCATCAAGGAAAACAATGCCTTCCTCCTCGACAAGGCGCAGCGCCTCGCCCTGAATCTGGCTGTCATCGAGCAGACGGTCTGCCTCCTCGCGCAGCAAAGGTTCAAACGCATCACGAACGGTCGTGCGGATCGTCTTGCGGCGACGGCCCATGCCCTTGCCGAGAATATCGCCCAGATTGATCATGCCGACCCCGCCCATGCCCGGCAGGTCGAGGCCCTGCAGCGGACTGGTGTCGTCGGAAATCTCGATCTCGATCTCCTTGTCGGACAGCTCGCCCGCAATCAGCTTGCGGCGGAAGCTCTCCCGCGTGCCAGGGCTGGCGGCAGGGCCGACCAGCGCATCGAGCACGCGTTTCTCCGCTGCCTCTTCGGCGTGGGCGCGCACGGCTTCGCGGCGCGTTTCGCGCACCAGCCCGATGGCGACCTCAACCAGATCACGCACGATGGAATCCACATCGCGCCCGACATAGCCAACTTCTGTAAACTTGGTGGCTTCCACTTTCAGGAAGGGCGCGCCGGCAAGCCTGGCGAGGCGCCGCGAAATCTCGGTCTTGCCGACGCCCGTCGGCCCGATCATCAATATGTTCTTCGGCGTCACTTCCGCGCGCAATTCTTCCGGCAGGCGCTTCCTGCGCCAGCGATTGCGCAGCGCAACGGCAACCGCCTTCTTCGCATCGTGCTGGCCGATAATGTGCCGGTCGAGCTCGGACACGATCTCGCGGGGGGAAAACTCTGTCATTGCGGGCGTCTGCGTTCCTGTTTCACTGGCAAAATCATGTAGGCCACAGGATGAACATGCGAAAGGGCAGGCGCTGAGCTAGTTCTGCGCCCATTCGGCGCGCACATCAGGATCGCTCTCGAGAGGATCGCGGGTAGCGCGCTCAGATGCGAAGCGTTCGGCATCCAGCCGGAAGAGCGCCCAGACGGCCGCGCCGCGCACCAGCGCGCTATCATCATCCAGCCGCGCCAGCACCGGCTCCAACGCGGCGTCGGAGGCTGAATTACCCAGCGCAATCAGCACATTACGGACAAAGCGCTCCCGCCCGATCCGCTTGACCGGCGAGGCGGTGAAAAGGCCGCGAAACGCTGCGTCATCCAGCCCCGCCAGCTCGGCGAGCAAGGGCGCCTGCAATTCGGCACGGGCGTGAAAGGCCGTCTCGGCAGTGCGGCTGGCAAACTTGTTCCACGGGCACACCGCAAGGCAGTCATCACAGCCGTAAATCCTATTGCCCATGGAGGCCCTGAATTGGCGCGGTACAGGGCCTTTATGCTCGATCGTGAGGTAGGAGATGCAGCGGCGCGCATCGAGCCTGTAGGGGGCAGGAAACGCGTCTGTAGGGCAAATGTCGAGGCAGGCCCGGCACGTGCCGCAATGATCGGTTTCCGGGGCGTCGGGTTCCAGCTCCGCGCTTGTCAGCATCACACCGAGAAAGAGCCAGCTGCCCCATTCCCGGCTCACGAGATTGGTATGCTTGCCCTGCCAGCCCAGCCCTGAGCGCGCAGCCAGCGGCTTTTCCATCAGCGGGGCTGTATCGACAAACACCTTCACCTCGGCGCCCGTCTCGCCGTGAAAACGCCGGGCGAGGCTTTTGAGGCGCTTTTTCAGAACATCATGATAGTCGCGATTGCGGGCATACACAGAGATGACGGCGCGGTCGGTGTGCTCGAGATCCTCCAGCGGATCATGGTCCGGACCGTAATTGAGCCCTACCACCACGGCCGAGCGGGCATCGGGCCACATGCCGGTCGGGTGGGCGCGCCGCTCCAGCGTGTCCTCCATCCAGCCCATCGTGCCGTGATGGCCAGCGGCAATGAATTCCCGCAGGCGGCTGCCCGCCTCCCACGGCGCATCGGCGCGCGCGATCCGCACGGTGTCAAAACCGGCCTCGATCGCCATGGCGCGGACATCAGGAAAGGCGGAAACGGTCATGCCCGCAGCATGACATAAAACGCGCCAGACCCGCCATGGCGCGCATGGGCGCTGGCATAGCCCGATACCAGCGCGGCAAACTCCGGCTCAGCCAGCCACAAGGGCAGCGAGCGGCGCAGCACGCCCGGCAGGGACGGCGCATCGGGCGTCCAGGGCTCGAACCGGCGCGCATCGCCCGCCCGGCCCGTCGCCCCCTTGCCGGTGATGACCAGCACGGTGCGATGGCCCTTGATGGCCGCGCGCGACAGGAAGGTCAGCAGCATCTGGCGCGCCCGCGCTGCCGTTTCGCCATGCAGGTCGATGCGTGCATCAATCTCCAGATGGCCCCTGCGCACCTTGCGTTCGGCCTGACGGTCCACGGGCGCCTTGCGGGAGACAGAGCCTGTATTGAGCGCACCGGCTGCACTGCCCATGCCTGCCCCCAGCGCGGAGGCGAAATCCTCTGTGCTGGGGGGTTTTGGCGCACGGCCGCCCGAAGGCGGCAAAGGCCGCGCGGTGCGGGCGACTTTGCGCCAGAGCGCACGCTCTTCCGGGGTCAGGGTGCGCCGAGGGCCGCTCATCCGCGCATCATGAGGTGCGGGCGTAGCGCAAGGCCAGACGTGCGGGCAGCAATATGTGCCAGCGCGCAAAGCTGTTCTGGCGGCCTGCCGTTTCGCCTGCCTCATGGCCCCAGCCGAAGAAGAGATCGCCGCGCACCGGCCCGGTGATGGCCCCGCCTGCATCCTGCGCAATGACAAGGCCTGCCCAGGGCCCTTGCCCGGATACATCGCCGGTCACGAAGATCGGCACACCCCAGGCGTGATAGGCAGGATCGACCGCCATGCTGCCCATCGGCGTCAGCGGCACGCCTTGCGAGCCCAGCGGGCCGGACTGCGGATCGACGATCTCCTGCAGGTGGAAGAACACATAGCGCGGGTTCTCGTTGAAGAGCGGCGTCCAGGCGGCGGGGCCGTTGCGATGCAGCCAGCTCTCGATGTGCTGCTTGGAGGCTTGCCCCGGAGGCAGCTCGCCCCTGTCGAGCAATAGCCGCCCGATGGAGACGTAAGGGTGGCCGTTATGGGCGGCGAAGGCCGCGCGGCGCTGGCTGCCATCTTCAAAGACGAGCCGGCCAGAGCCCTGGATCTGCATGAAGAAGACATCGATCGGACGGCCCCAGGCCAGCGGCACACCGATATTGAGCGCCTCGATCTCTGCGCGCGGACGCGCTTCATCCGCGCCGCTCCAATGGTCGGCATCAAGGCCGGCGATGAGCTGGGAGAGATCGCCCGCCGGGCGCAGGCCCGGACGGGCCCGGATCGCCATGGAAAACTCGCCATCGGGCGCGCTGCGCGCGTCCACCAGAGGCTCGTAATAGCCGGTCAGGCGCCCTTCGCCGCCGACATTGACGGGCCGGAAATGGGTTTCAAAGAAGCGTCGCGCGGCCAGCGCATCAGGCGCGCCTAGCCTGCGCGCATCCGCGCAGATGCCATGCCAGTCGCCAGCATTGCCGGCATGGGGGGCGTTGGGATTAAGCGGCTGGTTGGCGGCGCGGCGCTCAATAGCGTCACAGCTGCGCAGGAAGGCGCTGAAGGCCGGGCGCGGGTCATGGCTCCGCCAGCCCGAAACGCGCGTGAAATCGGTCGTCTGAAGAACCAGCCGGGTTGCGGGCTCAGGTGCGGGACGCACCGGCGCAGGGCCTGTATCCACCGGAACGCTTGCACACGCGGACAGGAGAAGAAGGGCGAGGCCGGTCAGGCCAGCCAGACGCGCCTTACGCGGGGCGGACGCCCGACAGAAGCCAGTTCGGGTTGTCGCTGGTGACATCGCGCTCGAAGCTCCAGATCTCGCTAACAGGGTGCAGCGCCGCGATATCCCCCGACACCACGCTGCCATCAGCGGCGCGGGTCTCGTGGGCAATCTCGGCGACGAATCGCACCTTGATCCTGGCCTTGGCTCCGTTAAGGGAAGCTTCCACCAGCTGGGCTTCCTTGATCCGCTCGATCTCGGTGGTGAGGGTTTCACCCTTTTCGCGGCGCGCCTCGATCGCTTCGCGATAGGCCTTCATCACCCGCGGGGCCAGCAGCGGCTCCAGCGCGTCCAGATCGCCTTGCGCAAACGCGCCCGCAATCATGCTGTATGCGGCCCGCGCACCTTTCACAAAAGCTACCGGATCAAAGCCGGGATCGGCATCGGCGATGGCTTCCAGCCCGTCATAGGCGCTTTCCGCGATATCGGCAGACTGGAAGGAAGGCGGCTGGACCTGAAACTCTTTTGCGGGCTCATCGCCCTGCGATGGCATGGTTTCGCGCGGGCGCGGACGGGCGGCTTCGCGCTCGGCTTCCTCGCGCGCATGCTCTTCCGCTGACCGGCCAACGGGCCGCCCCAGCACCATGTAAAGGCGGATGCCGATAAACACCGCCAAACCGGCAAAGAAGAGAATTTGCAGTATGTCCACGCTTTCGCACCTCATTTTAGGCCCCGCCCGTTATGGGGCCCTCAGGCTATTCCTGCCAACATATAGGCCGTCTGCGCGCCAAGGTCAGCCCGCAGCGTGCAGGCGGGGCGTGCTTGCCCGTTCCGGCCCGCCGTGCTACCCGCGCCGCCTCACTGAATACCACGCACATCCGGAGCCAAGCCCATGACCGACGCCCCCAACACTCCTGACGCCAATCAGCCCGGCGCAGGCAATCCTGCCAGCGGCCCGTCCGTGCGCGTGCTCGGTCAGTATGTGAAGGATCTGTCGTTCGAAAACCCCGGCGCGCCGGAAACGCTGCGCGCTGCTGCCGTTCAGCCCCAGATCGATCTCGGGATCGATGTCGGCGCGCGCTCCATCGATGCAGAGACCTTCGAGGTCGAGCTGAACATGTCCGCCCGCGCCCAGCGCGACAATACGGCGCTCTTTGTCTGCGAGCTGACCTATGCCGGCCTGTTCCAGGTGCGCGGCCTTGATGCGAACCAGCGCGAAGCCTTCCTGCTGGTCGAGGCGCCGCGCCTGCTCTTCCCGTTCGCCCGCCAGATCGTGGCCGGCGCGACGCAGGATGGTGGCTTCCCGCCGCTGATGCTGGAGCCGGTCGATTTCGCCTCGCTCTATCGCCAGCAGCTCGCCCAGCGCGCAGCAGCGGGCAATGGCGGCGCGGCGGGCGAGCCCTCCGGCAACGCCTAAATCCAGCTAGTCTGCCTTATAGGGTTCCCACGCCGCTTCTCCGCGAAAGCTCGCGATGAAGGCGGCGTGGCGTGCCCTCTCCTCCGGCGTTGAACGCGGAGCCAGCGGCTGGGGCCGCTGCGGGCGGGCCGGAAACACCACCTTGCCGCCCATCCCGCCATCGCCGGCGAAATCGAGCGCGCGGGTGCGCCCACCATTCAGCTCCAGATACACTTCTGCCAGCAGGTAGGCATCGATCAGCGCGCCGTGCTTGGTGCGGCTTTCCAGCGAGATATCAAAGCGCTTGCAGAGCGCATCGAGATTGGCAGGCGAGCCGGGAAAGCGCTCGCGCGCCATGGCCGCCGTATCCTTGAAGCGCGAGGCCGGGATCTCGTCAAAGCCCGCGCGCGACAATTCCATATTGATGAAGCCGCGATCAAAAGGCGCATTGTGCGCCACCAGCGTGGCATCGCCGACAAAGGCCAGAAACTGCTCGGCAAGGTCTGCAAAGAGCGGCTTGTCGGCCAGCATTTCGCGCGTGTGGCCGGTAATGGCCGTTACCTCGGCCGGAATGTCGCGCTGCGGATTGATCAGGGCGTGAAACTCGCGCCCCGTGGGGATCATGTTGATCACCTCCACGCAGCCAAGCTCAGTCACGCGGTCGCCCTCCAGCGGGTGAAGGCCTGTGGTCTCGGTGTCGAAAATGATCTCTCTCATGGGGCAGGATTCTGAGCGCGTTCGCGTAAAGCCGCCAGTATCTCCCGCACCGTTTCGCGGGCGTGTTCCACACCTCTGGACGTATCCACCACAAAGTGCGCTCGGGCGCGCTTTTCATGGTCGGGCGTCTGGCGGGCGAGGATCATATCGAGCTTGTCTTCGTTCATCCCATCGCGCGCGAGCACCCGGGAACGCTGCACATCTTCCGGCGCGGAGACGACCACGATCACGTCCACGCGCTCGTGCTGGCCGGTCTCGAACAATAGCGGAATATCAAAGACCACAAAGGGTTCGCCGCGATTCCTCGCCTCCTCGATAAAGCCGTGCCGGGCTGCACCAACCAGAGGATGCACGATAGCCTCCAGCCGGGCAAAATCCTGCGGATTGGCTTTGAGATGCGCGCTCAGCGCCTCGCGGCTGACAGCGCCATCGATGACGACATCGGCAAACGCCTCGCCAACAGGGCCGACACCAGCGCCGCCGCTGGCATATAGGGCTGCCACCGCCGCGTCCGCGTCAAAGACCGGCACACCCTCTTCGGCAAAGAGCGCAGCCGTGGTGGATTTGCCCATGCCGATGGAGCCTGTGAGCCCGATGACGATCATCGTCTTGCCTCCAGCGCGGCTTCCATCAAGGCCCTCACGTCTACGTCCGCTGGCGGCGGCGCACCGAAAAAGGCCTCGAAAGCGGGCCGCGCCTGCCCGATCAGCATGGAAAGCCCGTCTGTTGTCCTGAAACCCGCAGCCTTTGCAGCGTTTAGCAGCGGTGTTTCGAGCGGCACATAGACCATGTCGAACACGATCGCTCCGGGGGCGAGCCCGGAGAGGTCCGGCGCCAGCACAGGCTGGCCCGCCATGCCCATGCTGGTGGCGTTGATCAGCAGCCGCGCGCCGCGAAGCGCCTGTGCGATATCCTCCATCGCAAATACATCTGCGCGGATACCCATGGAGGCGGCCATCTCCGCAGCCCTGGACGGTGTACGGTTGACGATACGGATGGTGGTCACGCCCGCTTCCGACAATTCGTGAAGCCCTGCGCGCGCTGCGCCGCCCGCCCCGACCAGCACCGCCGGGCCATCACCGTTCCAGCCCGCTTCGAGAAGCGCGGCGCGTATCCCGATGACATCGGTGTTATCGGCGAACAGCCTGCCCTCCCGCAGGGTGAGGACATTGGCCGCGCCGACGGCGCGCGCAGCGGCGCTGACCTCATCGGCAAGCGCGAGGGCGGCCTGCTTGTGGGGCAGGGTAATGTTGACGCCGGAGAAGCCTTCCGCCTCCAGTGCACGGACGCGGGCCTCGAAATCCTCGGGCGCGATAGCGAGGCGTTCATAGCTGCCCGCAAGCTCCGCCGCCTCCAGCCAGGCGGTCATCATGACAGGCGAGAGCGAATGGCTGACCGGCCAGCCGATCACGCCTGCGCGCACTGGCTGGCCCATAGTCATGTCGCCAGCACGCCGTGCTCGCGCAATACACCCAGCACCGGCAATAGCGGGAGGCCGAGGACTGCGAAGAAATCACCTTCCACCGCCTCGAAAAGCTGCGCGCCCAGCCCCTCAAACGCATAGGCGCCAACACCCTTCGTAAGAATATCGCCTGCATGGGCGATATAATGATCGAGGAAGGCGTCGGAGACAGGGCGCATCACCATCTTGCAAGCACTTTGATGACGCCAGACGGTCTCGCCGCCCCGCATGATCACGATGCCGCCGCGCAGGTAATGCGTCTGGCCCGCCAGCATGGCGAGCCTCTCGCGCGCTTCAGCTACGTCCAGCGCCTTATCATAGGCCCTGCCTTCAAAATCGAGCACCTGATCAGCGCCAAGCACCAGCGCGTCGGGCTGGCGGGCGCTCACCACGGCGGCCTTGGCCTCTGCCAGCGCGAGGGCGAGCGCGCCCGGACTGCCCTTGAAGGCGGCCTTGAAGGCGGCCTCGTCGACCTCGGCCGGATCAATGGAGAAGGGGACGCCGGCTTTTTCAAGGATGGCGCGGCGCGAGGCCGATCCGGACGCCAGAACCAGCCGCGTCATGGCTTGCCTCTATGTTCGGTCAGGAGGTTGATCACCTTGGCTGCCGTCTCCTCGATGGAGCGGCGCGTCACATCGATCACCGGCACCTGATAGCGGGCAAAGAGGCGCTTGGCGAAGAGCAGCTCGTCCTTCACCGATTCCTCGTCCACATAGTCGGTCGAGCGGTCTTCATTGAGATTGAGCAGCCGGTTGCGGCGGATCTGGATGATGCGTTCGGGTGTGGCGACAAGGCCAACCAGAAGCGGCTTCTTCCACTCGAAAAGCCCGTCGGGCAGAGGCGCTCCTGGTACCAGCGGAATATTCGCCGCGCGCACGCCCCGGTTCCCGAGATAGATCGAGGTTGGCGTCTTCGAGGTGCGGCTGATCCCCAGCAGGATCACATCCGCGCTCGGCAGATCATCGCCTTGCCCGTCATCATGGGCCATGCAGTAATTCATCGCCTCGATGCGGCGATAATAATCGGCATCAAGGGTACGCTGAGCCCCTGCACGTCCTGTCATCGGCGCACCGAGATAGGATGAGAAGGTTGCCTCGACCGGATCGAGCACCGCGATCGCAGGAATACCGAGCTCCGCGCACCTGTCTTCCAGCGCTTCACGCAGATCCTGGTTCACCACCGTGTACATGACGACGCCGGGAAAGCTCTCCACATGGGCAAGGGCGCGCTCCATCTGGCGGGGCGAGCGCACCAGCGCAAACAGATGCTCGATCGGCTGGCCGCGTTCAAACTGGGCTGCCGACGCGCGCATCACCGCCATCAGGGTCTCGCCGGTGGAATCGGAGATCATGTGGACGTGAAAATAGGTCCGTATGTCAGCGTGTCTTGGCATGCGTCTCTTTCATGTCGAGCCGGGCAGCAGTCACAGGCGGGCGGGCCCCAAGCGTTAGACCAGAGCGCCCGGTCTGTGAACAAGTTTGGGGATATTTGTCGCCCAAACCCGCCTGACTTGTGCATGCCGGGGAGAAAGCAGGATCGCTTTGCGCGTTCTGCCCGCACACTGCCCCGCTCTCCACACGTGTAGATATTCTCGCCAGTAAGGCACCTCCGTCTTGCGGAAAACCGGCGAGGCAATGGCGTTATTCCCGTGCAGGGTGACCGCGGGTCCAGTCGTTAGGGTTTTGTAAATATTTATTAATTTTGAGTTAACAACCGTGTTCACAGCCGTGCGGCCCAAAGCCGATGGCCGGTTGTAAACAGGCTCTGGAAAGCGCTGAAAACGCTCACCCGAGCCGCGCTTTTCCCTGTTTTTCGCAGGCCTACGACTCATATTTCCTCTTTCAAATTCTCTTTCAAATGAGAACAAGGGGCGTGGGAAAAGCCTTCGGGCTTTCCGGCGGACCAATCAAAGGCGACAAGATGACAGCTTCTGCCAAACCTCTTTTGCGGGTGCTTGCCGGTGAAACGCTGGCTACGCCGCCTGTATGGCTGATGCGGCAGGCAGGACGCTATCTGCCGGAATACCGCGCCGTGCGCGCAACGCAGCCCGATTTCATCGCCTTCTGCCTGAACCCGGAAGCGGCAACCGAGGTTACCCTGCAACCGATCCGCCGCTACGGGTTTGATGCGTCCATCGTCTTTGCCGATATCCTGCTCATTCCCCATGCCATGGGCCAGAAGGTGTGGTTCGAGAAAGGCGAAGGCCCCCGTCTTGAGCCTTTGAGCCTTGATCAGCTGGCAGCACTGTCACCGGAAGGCGCTGCTGACCGGCTTGATGCCGTGTGCGAGACTTTGCGGCGCTTGAGCAAGGCTCTGCCCTCGGATTGCACCCTCATAGGGTTTGCTGGCGCGCCGTGGACGGTTGCGACCTATATGATCGAGGGCGGTGGCTCCAAGGATCGCTGGAAGGCCCGCACGGCGGCCTGGAGCGACCCGCAGCGCATGGACGCTCTTCTGGCGAATGTTGCCGATGCGACCGCCGATTATCTTATCGCTCAGGCAAAGGCCGGGGCAGAGGTTTTGAAGATTTTCGAAAGCTGGGCCGAAGGCCTGCCCGCGCCATTGTTTGACCGCGTAGTCGTAAAGCCCACCCGGCGCATCGTCGAAAAGGTGAAGGCCGCAGGCATTACGGCCCCGATTATCGGTTTTCCCAAAGGCTCTGGACACCACTATGTGCGCTAT
>CAZCEG010000010.1:0-19148 GCA_964497275.1 uncultured Oceanicaulis sp. | reverse complement strand
GGTCCCCCGCATAAAGCGGGGGATGACAGGCTTATCCTCTAAAGCGCATCCAGCGGGATTTTCAGATAGACGGTGCCGTTGTTTTCCGCCGGAGGGAAATGGCCCGCGCGCATGTTCACCTGCACGCTCGGCAGGATCAGCGTCGGCATGGCGAGCGTCGCATCGCGTTCGGTGCGCATCTTTACGAACTCGGCCTCGCTCACACCCTCATGGACGTGGATATTGGCGCGCTTCTGCTCACCCACCGTCGTCTCCCAGGCATAATGATCGCGGCCTTTGGCCTTGTAGTCATGGCAGAGGAAGAGCCGCGTCTCGTCGGGCAAGGCGTAGATTTTCTGGATGGAGCGATAGAGCGTCGAGGCGCTGCCGCCCGGAAAATCGCACCGCGCCGTGCCATAGTCCGGCATGAACAGCGTGTCGCCGACAAAGCCCGCATCGCCGATGACATAGGTCATGCAGGCGGGCGTGTGGCCGGGCGTGTGGATGGCTTTCGCTTCGATATTGCCAAGGCGGAAGGTTTCGCCATCCTCGAACAGGCGGTCAAACTGCGAGCCATCGCGCTGGAACTCGGTGCCGGCATTGAACACCTTGCCGAACACGTCCTGCACGGTGCGGATGTTTGATCCGATCGCCAGCGTGCCGCCCACCTGCTGCTTCAGATAGGGCGCCGCCGACAGGTGATCGGCGTGGACATGGGTTTCCAGCAGCCATTCGACCGTGAGGCCGTGCGCCCGGACATGGGCGATGATCGCATCGGCGCCCGCCCGCGAGGTGCGGCCCGATTTCGGGTCGTAATCCAGCACCGAATCGATGATGGCGGCCTTCTTCGTTTCCGGGTCGGTAACGACATAGCTGACCGTGTTGGTCGGCTCGTCGAAGAAGGCGGTGACGTCAGGTTTGCGGACCATTAGCGGGGCTCCTTTCCTGTATCATTGGCAGCATCTGGCGAGGGCGCAAACGCATCGCACAGGGCGCGCATCACCGCGATGATGCGCGGATCGGTAAGCGAATAGAAAATCTGGCGTGACTGGCGGCGCGTGGTGACGATGCCTTCAGCGCGCAACCGAGCGAGATCGCGCGAGAGATTGGGCTGGGCAACACCGGTGCGGGCCTCGATATCGGAGACCGACAGCTCGCCGTTCGCCAGCTCGCACGTAACGAGCAACCGGTTCGGATGGGAGAGCAGCTTCAATAGCCCCGACACCTCTTCGGCGCGAGACCGCACCCTTTCCAGATCAAGACCTGCCTGCATGGCCAGCTCCGTTCTATGCCCCATCAGCAGATAATTTTCACGCCGGGGCTTGCGCTGACACCTCATATATATCATTTTCGATAAATGACAAGTGTCAGGCGGAAACATCTCACCGCCGCTGCAACAGGACAAGACCACAGATGGACACAGCAACCAGTTTTACACCCCTCTCCGCGCTGGCGGGCGGGGTGCTGATCGGCCTCTCGGCGGTAATGCTGATGGCGCTCAATGGCCGCATAGCCGGCATTGCCGGGATAGTGGGCGGGCTGATCGGCCCTGCGCCTTTTGACCGGCTGGACCGGTTCTGGCGGCTGGCTTTCGTGGCGGGCCTCGTCGGCGCGCCACTGATCTGGATGGCCACCACCGGCGCGATGCCGCAGGTCAGCGTAACCGACAGCCTGCCCCTCCTGATCGTCGCCGGCTTGATTGTCGGCGCGAGCACGCAGGCAGGGTCAGGCTGCACATCGGGGCATGGCGTGTGCGGGCTTGCCCGCCTCTCCCCGCGCTCTGCGGCGGCGACCGGCATTTTCATGGCGGCAGCGCTTCTCACCGTTTTTGTCACCCGTCACGTGATCTGAGGATCAAGCTCATGAAAGCCATTCTGTCCGCCCTTGCCGCCGGTCTCGTCTTCGGGCTCGGCCTTATCGTCTCCGGCATGGTCAATCCGGCCAAGGTGCTGAACTTCCTCGATATCGCGGGCCAGTGGGACCCGAGCCTTGCCTTCGTGATGGCGGGCGCTGCGGTCACCACCTTTATCGGCTACCGGCTGGTGCTGGGGCGGGACAAGCCGCTCTTTGCCGAACGCTTCACCCTGCCGACCGCCACGCGCATTGATGCACGCCTTGCAGGCGGCGCGGCCCTCTTCGGCGTGGGTTGGGGTCTTGCCGGCTTCTGCCCTGGCCCTGCCCTGACCGCTCTTGGTACGGGCGCTGTGCCTGCGCTGGTCTTCACGGCCGCGATGCTGGCGGGCATGGGGGGCTGGCGCTGGCTGGTAAGGCAATAAGTCGCGGGAATCGCTCGCATAGCCGCGCGGCGCACGCTAGGTTTGTTTGTCGAACCCGTAGCGCCAGCGAGGACGCACCATGCATCCAGCCCTTATCCTGCTCATCAATTTCGCCCTGATCTCGGCCGTTTTCGCAGGCCTTTGGGCGTGGAGCCGCACCACCAAGGATCCCAGCTTCGTCGATGCCTTCTGGGCATTCGGCATGGTGATCCTTGCGATCTCCACCTTCTTCCTGGCGGGTGATGGCTGGCTGGAGCGCAAGTTCATCCTGACCGCGCTGACGCTGGTCTGGGGCTTGCGGCTGGGGCTCTACCTCTTCAATCGCTGGCGCGAAGAGGGCGAGGACAAGCGCTACAAGGCGCTGATCGGGCGGATGCAGGAGCGGCGCGGCTGGAGCTATGATCAGGCGAGCGGGTTTGGCGTGTTCCTGCCGCAGGCCGTACTGCTCTACATCACCTGCCTGCCGATCCAGCTCGGCCAGATCGGGGCGGAAACCGGCTTCGGCCTGCTAGCGCTTCTCGGCTTTGCGATGGCGGTGTTTGGCATTGCCTATGAAGCCATTGCCGACTGGCAGCTTTCCCGCTTCAAGGCGGACCCCGCCAATGACGGCAAGGTGATGGATCAGGGCCTGTGGGCGTGGTCGCGCCACCCGAACTATTTCGGCGAGATCTGCACCTGGTGGGGCATTTTCCTGATCGCGGCGGAGACGAGCCTTGGCGTCTGGTCCTTTGTTGGCCCGGCCTTCCTCACCTTCACCCTGTTGCGCTGGTCAGGCGTGCCGCTGCTGGAAAAAGGCCTGAAGCACTCACGGCCCGGCTATGGCGACTATGCCGCGCGCACCAGCGCGGTCTTCCCGTGGCCGCCAAAGGCGAACCGGGAAAAGCCGGAGGCTGACGATATCGAGGATGATACGACCGAGTATGACAGCGCGGTCTAGTTGCGCGTATCGCGGGTCTCGTCATTGAGTTCGGGAGCGCGGATGGAGATCGCCGCAACGATCACCTCGACGCCTGCGCGCATTTCCTTGACGGTTTCCTCGTCGGGCCGGACCTCTTCGGCCACCCGGTCACGAAGGGCGAGTGGATCAGCCACCCAGCCCACCGTGGCCAGAACCAGTACCAGAACACCAAAAACAGCTCGCATGGACGCCTCCCCAGACCCCATTCGAAGAGAGGCTAACATTACTTCGCGGTAATGTTGAAGCGAAAACTTTAGGCCGCCGCGCGATGCGGGGCGGGCTGCGCGCCTGCCGACTGGCGCTCCAGCCCCTCAACGGCCTTCAGGAGGAGCTTCAGGCTTTCCTGCAGACCGCTGGTGATGAGCGCCGCCGAGGCATCATTGCGGGTCAGGGCGAGTTCCAGCCGGTCAGGATCGGGCAGGCGGGCTGTCGCGGCATCCACGCGCTCTGCCGCGCTCTCCACCCGGTCTGCCGCCTCAGAGATGCGTGCCTCCATCTGCGCAGACAGGGCCTCAAGGCCCTCGCGGAAGCTATCCAGCGCATCGTGGAGGGGCGGACCCTTCATGCCCTCTGCAATCGCGCGCATGTCCGCGCGGAAGGCGTCAAGTTCGGCGCGGAGCACATCTTCCGGCCCCGTCGCAGCCAGAGGCGCATCGGTCCCGGCGGCGGGTGTCCACGCCTCTTCCTGTTCTGGCGCAGCCGCTGATGCGGAGGGTTCGGCGGCGATGTACTCGCCCTCATCTTCCTCCACGCGTTGACCGATCAGGGCGATCTGGCCCCCGTCCTCGCTGCGCTGGCTGCCAAAGAGCGCGGTCTCCAGCTCGGAGCGGACCTGTTCCAGCGTGATCATGGACTGCGCGCTCGACACGATGGCCCAGCGCAGCGGGCCTTTGCGCGAAGCCCGCAAGGACCGCGTCTCGAAGCGGGAAAGATAGAGCCGGACAAAGCTGTCGATATGATCGGCCAGCGCCTCGTCCTGCCCGGGCTTGCGGCCAGCGGGCAGGATGATTTTCAGCATGTGCGCATGCTCTCCGGCACGCGGCTCCAGACGGTCCTGGCTGGTTATCAGCATGGCGCTCAATCCCCTGACTGACCGCCGATGAAAGGCTGATTGTATTTAAGAGGCGTTAACCTTTCGCCTCCGGCTTAGGCGCGCGTATGCCGAAAAACAGCGCGTAGAGCACGGGCGCAGCAATCAGCGTCAGCACGGTGGCAAAGGCAAGGCCGCCAATGATCGTCACCGCCATGCCCTGGAAGAAGGCATCCGCAATCAGCGGCATCATGCCAAGGATGGTCGTCGCTGAAGCCAGGAAGACCGGCCGCAGACGGCTGACCGAGCCTTCGCGTATGGCTTCAAACGGCTCATGGCCCTGCGCAATGCGCTGATCGAGCTCGTCCACCAGCACGATCGCATTCTTGATCAACATGCCCGAGAGCGAGAGGAAGCCCAGAAGCGCGGTGAAGGAGAAGGCGATATTGGTGATGAGAAGCCCGGCCGTGACGCCGCAAATGCTCATCGGCACGATGGCCCAGATGATCAGCGGCTGGCGCACCTTCTGGAACAGGAGGAAGCTGACCATCAGCATGACGATGAGGCTGATCGGGAGCACCTGACCCAGCGATTCGTTCGCTTCCTGATTGGCCTCGATCTCACCGCCCCACTCAACGGAGTAGCCGCGCGGCAGGTCGATGGAGTTGATGATGCCGGAAAAGCGCGGGAAAGCGCTCGCCGCCGTCTCGCCCTCCAGCGGATTACCCTGCACGGTGAGAGTGCGCACCCTGTCGCGACGGCGGATCAGCGTGTCGCGCGCCACCAGCTCGAACCGGTCAACGGCCTGCGTGATCGGCACATAGCTGTTCTGCGACGGGCTCCAGATCAGCCGGTCTTCCAGTGCCGAATCGCTTTCGCGTTCCGACAGCGGCGCGCGGGCGATGATCGGGATCAGCTTGTCATCTTCGCGGAAGAGGCCGATGCGCGAGCCCATCGTGGCAAATTGCAATGTCTCGCCAATATCCTCGCGCGTCACACCGATGGAGCGCGCCCGGTCAGCCGATATCACCGGCTCCAGCATCAGCTCGCGATTACGCCAGGTGTGGCGCACATCCATGATCGTGCCGCTGTCTTCCAGACGCGCCACCGCCTCTTCGCCGAGCATGCGCAGCACATCGGCGTCAGGGCCGGTAAAGCGCGCTTCCAGACGCGCGCTGGAGGGCGGACCGAACACGATCCGCTCGCCGCGTACCGTTGCTTCGGGCTGCGTCTCGCGGATGTGGGCAACGATCCGGTCAGAGAGAGCCGGGATCGCGTCAACCTCGCGCGCACGGATGACCAGTTGGGCGTAGGCGGCGTTCGGCTGCTCGGACGAATAGGTCAGCATGAAGCGCGTGCCGCCCCGGCCGACAAAGGTCGTCACGCCATCGGTTTCCGGCTGCACGAGGGCAAAGCCCGCCGCCTCACGCGCAATCCGGTCGGTGGCGAGGATATCGGTGCCCTGCGGCAGCTCGATATTCACGTAGAAGATCGGCGTATTGGAGTCGGGGAAGAAGGCAGCGCGGACAAAGCCGAAACCCCAGAAGCTGGTGAAGGTGATCAGCACCAGCGCCATCAGCGTCAGCCAGCGGCGGCGCAGCGCGCCTGTGAGGATCGAGCGATAGACGCTGTAGGTGCGCCCGCCATAAGGATTGGGCTTGGAGCCCCGTTCGGACTTGAAGAGCGCATAGGCGATCATCGGCGATACGGTGATCGCCAGAAGCCAGGACAGGCCGAGCGAGATGCCGATCACGGCGAACATGGAGAACATGAACTCGCCGGTGGAATCCTGTGACAGGCCCATGCCGGAAAACGCCATGATGCCGATGATCGTCGCGCCCAGAAGCGGGAACTGGGTCGATTTCACCGCTTCCTCGGCAGCGATCTGACGGCGCACGCCGCGCTGCACCGATATCTGCATGCTTTCGGTCACCACGATGGCGTTATCGACCAGCATGCCCATGGCGATGATGAGCGCGCCGAGCGAAATGCGCTGCATGGTGATGTCAAAGACCGACATGAAGAAGAGCGTGCCCATGACGGTGAGGAGCAGGGTTGCCCCCACCGTCACACCTGCGCGCCAGCCCATGAATACGCACAGCATTACGATCACGATGCCCAGCGACATCGCAAGGTTCACGAGGAAGCCATTGATCGCGGCTTCGACCACCACGTGCTGTTCGTAGATCGGGGTCAGCTCCACCCCTACCGGCAGATCGGCCTGCAGCGCGCGCAGGCGCTCTTCGACCCTCTGGCCCACCTCGACGATGTTCTCGTCAGAGCGCGCCGCAATGCCGATGGTGAAGACACGCTCGCCATTATGATAGGCGTAGAAGCCTTCGCGCTCCTGCGGGGTGCGCGTCACGGTCGCGATATCAGATAGGCGCAGTACGCCGCCGGAGGCACGCGGCGCGATCAGCAGGTTTTCGATGGCCGCAATCCCGTCCACGCGCTGGGGCACGCTGACGCGCAGGAGCCGGTCGCCTGCGGGCGTCTCCCCGGCATTGACGACCGCGTTCTCATTGCTGACGGCCTGCAGGACGGCATCAAACGGCAGGCCGAGGCGGGCCAGCTGTTCCTGCGCGATCTCGATATAGATACGCTCCTCGGTGAGACCGGCCACTTCAACGCGCGAGACCCCGCGCACGACCAAGAGCTCGCGGCGCAGATTGCGCGCCATGTCGCGGATCTCGCTGTCGGAATATCCCGGCGCCGTGACGGCATAGAGAATGCCGTACACATCGGCGAAATCGTCGACCACCTGCGGTTCCATGGCGCCGGGGGGAAGCCCCGCCGCGGCATCTCCGACTCGGTTGCGTAGCTCGTCCCATACCTGGGGCAGCTGCGGCCCGAGTATCTGGTCCCGGATGGAGACCTGGATCTCCGACATGCCGGGCATGGATTTGGAGGTGACCCGGTCAAGCTGGCCCATCTGCTGGATGGCCGCTTCGAGAAGCTCGGTCACTTCCGCTTCCACCTCCTCGGCGGTCGCGCCGGGATAGGCGGTGAAGATGATCGCTTCCTTGATCGTGAAGTCGGGGTCTTCCAGCTGGCCGACCGTGTTGAACCCCCACAAGCCGCCCAGAAGGCAGGCCAGGATGATCAGCCAGCTGATGACCGGTTTCTCGATGGAGATGCGCGCCAGATTGAACGCGTCATCGGTGCGCGCCGGTTCGGCCGGCGCGTTGTTGTGCGTGTCACTCATCCAAAGCCGTCCCGGCGAAGAAAATTGCTAGCGTGTGGGGGCGGTGCTGGCCGCCAGCCCGCCATTCATCGGGCGCACCCGCATGCCGTCGCGCAGCGCGTTGACGCCCGCCGTGACGATCTGCTCGCCTGCGGCAAGCCCGTCCTCGATCAGCACGCTCTCGCCCATGACAGGGCCAGTGCGCACGCTGCGCGAGGCGACAGAGCCGGTCGCGGGATCAAAGACCCAGACCTTGAAACTGCCGTCCGGCTGGCTGGCGAGCGCGCTGACCGGCGCGCGCACTGAACGGCCGCGAGGGCTACGCTCGGCATCGAGCTCCACGCGCACATTCACGCTCATGCCCGGCAGGATATTGCCCGGCACCCCTTCGGGCAGGGCGAACATCACGCGATAGGTCTGCGAGGCCGTGTCCGGCTCGGCCATCAGTTCACGGAAGGTCAGCTCGAACTCACGCTCGGGCATGAAGGGGAAGCGGGCAAAAATGGTGTAGCCGCCCGGGCCCTCCAAAGTCGCGATCAGGCTTTCAGGCACCGCGATCGCCACGCGAAGCTCGGACAGATCCTGCAGGCGCGCCACCGGCTGCCCGGCGGCCAGCGTGGTGAAATTGTCAACGAGGCGGCGGCTCATCAGGCCGGTAAACGGCGCTTCGATGGTCGCATAGGCGAGGTTCTGGCGCATCGTGTCGAGTGCCACGGCGCGCAGCTCGAAATTCGTGCGGGCATCTTCCAGCGCCGCATCAGAGGCAATGCCGCGCTCATGCAGGGTCTGCTGGCGGTCAAGATTGGTGCGCGCCTGTTGCAGCTGGACGCGCGCCTCGCGCAGGGCCCGCTCATAATCCTGATCCTCAAGGCGGGCGATCACCGTGCCCTCTTCGACCATCTGGCCTTCGGGCACCAGAAACTCGGCAAGGCGCCCTGGCACCTGGAAGGCGAGATCGACCGTGTAGCGGGCTTCAACCCGGCCCACGAAATCGCGCCTTGCAGACCCGGCAGGGGCACTGACCGTCTCGATACGCGCTGTGCGTATGGTCTCTTCGGGCGCCGCGGCCACGTCAGAGCAGGCCGTGAGCACAGAGGAGGCCATCAGCGCGATGGCGGCGGGGAGGAGGTATCGCACAACCGTTTTCATGAGGTTTTCTCCGAAACCATATCGACCAGACGGGCCTCTACGCGGGCCCGTTCTTCAGGGGAGAGAAAGTCCATGCCGAGCAGGTCGGCAAAATGCAGCCCGTCGACCGCCAGCATGACAATGCGGGCAAGGTCCGGATCGACCGACTGGGAGACCAGATCCTCGCGCAGCTGCGTCATCAGCCCGCGCACGGGATCGAGCAGTTCAGGGTGTTCAGCCGCCGCCGCGAGCAGCCCCATCATGAATTTCTGGCTGTGGGGCTCTTTCTCGCAGGCCACCTGAATGAGGGCGGACAGCTCCGAGCGGCCCTCCTCGCGGGCGGACTTGCGCGCCGTCTCAAGGTCATACTGCACGGCATCGACAATGCGCGCGACCATGCCCTTGATGAGGTCCAGCTTGGAGGGGAAGTTGTAGAGCACCCCGCCCTTGGAGAACCCGCTCTCCTTCACGACGGCGTCAATGGTCATACGGCCCGCGCCATCACGCTCCACGACCCGCTCGGCGGCATCAAGAATGATGTCGCGGGCAGAGGGGCGGGGATCTTTGCGGGTCTCGGCAACCATCATGTCATTCCGTCAGCCACGTCTCGCGTCCGGGGGGAGACCGGACCCGTCCAGACGATATGGTGCAGTGCAGCGAGGCCGGGGGAGCTAATTGTGCAGCGCATCTATACCGTCTGGACGGTTTTTACGAAATACGCCTCTCCGAACCGCCTTTCAAGAGGGGGGTACGCGAAATTTTCATTACACTTTTGTGAAATTTTGGGCCGGTACCGGGACCTGCTGGTGGTTTTCTTTGCACTGACGACCGGCTTGGGGTAAGGGGCGGCCCCGAGAAGGGAGCGTCCCTTTTTTCGAAGGACTGCCGCATGGAACTCGTCATTCTTGGCGTGCCGCTTCTGGCTCTGGTGGGGTTCCTGTTCGCGTCGTACTCGATTGTGGCCAATGACGTCATCCAGACGCTGGGCACCTTCCTCTCCTCGAATGCGAAGCGGCCCTGGGTGCTTTTGTGGGCCTATGCCTCCTCGATCATCATCGCTGTGATGCTCTATGGCTGGTTCGCCTATGATGGCGATATCGCCTTCGGGCGGCTGAACCGCATCCCCTATCCGGAGCTCGGCATCCAGTGGTGGCACGTATTGCCGCCGCTCATGCTGCTGGTGCTGACCCGGTTTGGTATTCCGGTCTCGACAACATTCCTTGTACTGACGATTTTTACCCTGACAGGCGGGGCGGCCACCGAAGGCGTGCTGGGGGACATGCTGCTGAAAAGCTTTGTCGGTTATCTGGTGGCGTTTGCGGCTGGCGGCCTCGTCTTCCTTGTCATCGCGCGCCTGTTCGAGCGCTGGGTGGCGCGCACGCAAGGCCAGCCCATCTCGCCTGTCTGGTTCGTCGCGCAATGGCTGTCGACGGCCTTCCTGTGGTCGCAATGGCTGATGCAGGATCTGGCGAACATTTTCATCTTCCTGCCGCGCGAGACAGTGATCGCCGCCGATGGCTCGGTGCAGGTGACGTTCTCGCTCGGCCTGATCGTGTTTGCGACCGTGCTGATGGTGGCCCTCCACGGCCTCATCTTTGCCAGCCGGGGCGGCGAGATACAGAAAATCGTCCTTACAAAGACAAATACGGTCGATCCGCGCTCGGCCACCTTCGTAGACCTGATCTACGGGCTGATCCTCTTCTACTTCAAAGAGCTTAATGACGTGCCGATGAGCACGACCTGGGTGTTCCTTGGCCTTCTGGCGGGACGCGAGATCGCGATCACCTATGTCGCCTCGCTGCGCTCCAAGGGTGAGGCGATGTTCGACGTCGCCACGGACGTGCTGCGTGCCGGGATCGGTCTTGCCGTCTCGGTGGCGATGGCGCTGGCCCTGCCCTTCATGGCGACGGGGGCTTTCCCCGACATCCGCCAGCAGATTTTCGGGCAGGCCTCTCCTGCGGCCAGCGAAATTGTCCATGAACGATTTGCCGCTCTGGCCCCTCCGGACTAGATTAGCGTCTGTAAGTACCGCTATCGGGCGGTCTCAACGGAGGCTCTGACCATGCAGCGTATCACCGCCATTCTGGCCGCAGGCATCGCGGCGCTTGCCGCCGGTTGCGAGCGCGGGGAGGCTGTGTCCTCTGACGAGGCAGATGGCCGCGCCGAGGCTGTTGCCGCCGCCATTGCCGTGCATCAGGCCCGGTTTGAAGCAGCTCCCCCGCCATCCGGCGACGCGGCCTACCAGTTCGAGTTTGAGGGCCTGTCGACAGACCGCGTGCCGATGAGCGCGTTTCAGGGCGATGTGGTGATGGTGGTCAACACCGCCTCGCGCTGCGGTCTGACGGGTCAGTATGAAGGCCTGCAGGCGCTTTACGAGGAGTTTGGCGAGCAGGGCTTTGCAATCGTCGGCGTGCCATCAGGCGACTTCATGGGTCAGGAGCTAGCCACGGCGGAGGAAATCCGCGAGTTCTGCACGATGAATTTCGGCGTGACCTTCCCGATGGCCGGACGCACCCGCGTCACCGGGAATGAAGCGCACCCCTTCTATCGCTGGGCCCGCGACGAGATGGGCGATGATGCCATTCCGCGCTGGAACTTCCACAAGCTGCTGTTGAACCGCAATGGCGAGCTCATCGGCGCCTTCAGCTCGCGCACCGAGCCGGACGCTCCTGAAGTGCGCGCAGCCATCGAGGCGGCGATCCGTAGCTAGAACGCGGGCTTCAGGGTGCCAAGCGCGGCAGTGATGGCCAGAAGCGTATAGAGCATCAGCACCCAGATCCGGGTGCGGTTCATGGCTCTGAGCAGCGGCGCCTCGGTGGCGTCGCTGGAGCCTTTCTCGATCAGGCGCATCAGCAGCGGCCCTACCGGCTTGTAGGCGACATCGATCATGATCGCGGCGGCAAAGATGACCGCAAACAGGAGCGCCTTGGCTGTCAGCCAGCCCGGCATCGCGAGTGCTTCCACGCCCGCCATGCCGGAAAGGCCCAGCGCCAGATAGCCCAGCGTCAGCGCGCATTTCAGCCAGAACTCGATTTTGCGCAGGCGCGCTGCCAGCGGGGTCTGGTCATTGAGGTATGCGCCCCAGACCAGTGCCAGCCACACGCCGCCCACCAGCCATGACAGGGCCACCCCCCAGAGCGGCAGTCCGGCCCAGTTACCGAGCACCAGCAGGGTGATCGTCACCGGCACCATCAGGGCCCAGGCCGTGCGCGGCGCCATGTCGTTGAGCACCAGGAGCTTCAGCAGCGTCAGCCGCGTTTCGAGGCTGTATTCGCGCTTCCTGAAATGCTGGCCGAGGATGAAGACGCCGATATCGCCGCCCAGCCACGCCACGAACAGCAGGATATGGATGAACACAAACACCGAATAGAGGTCGATCATCTTGGGACTCCCTCGCTGACAAGAAAACGGGCGGCATCCAGGTGGACACCGCCCGCGACAGTCTGATCCACCACAAGGGACCTAGAAATTGCGGCGCAGTTTCAGCGACCAGTGGCGGGGAGGATTGATGTAGACGACGCCTGCCAGCAGGGACTGGCCGTAAATCTCGTCAGTGCAGTTATTGCAGGCCAGCTCCAGCGCCCAGTCCCGGTCAACCGTGCCGAGCGTGATGCCGGCATTGACCAGCCACACCGCATCGGTGAACGAGGCCGGCAGGTTGGAGGTCTGGAACCACTGGTCAGACTGCCAGCGCGCGCTGGCCGCCGGCTGCAGATAGAACTGGTTGCCCGGAAGCTCCATGTAATAGCTGCCGCCGAGTGTCACGGTCCATTCAGGGGTGCGGACAGGCTCGGCAATGCCGCAACCCAGCGTCACGATGCCCTGACCGCCGGAGTTTGGCAGCGACGCATTACAATTGGCCTGCTGCTGCAGGATGCGGGCGCTGAAATCGGTGTACTCCGCATCCTGACGGCCAATGGCCGCAAACAGGTTGAAGCCTTCAGCCACCGCGATGTCCGCTTCGATCTCGAAGCCGCGATTGCGCAGGCCCGCATCATTGAGCGTGATGAACTGGATGCCGGTGGCCGTGTTGAACGCGGACGGGGCCTGATAGTCATCCACCTGCAGCCAGAAGGCGGTGGCGTTCAGGCGCACCCGGTTGTCGAACAGCACGGAGCGAATGCCCGCCTCCCAGTTGGTGGCGAGCTCCCGGAAGAAGGGCTGGATCGCTGTCGGCGTGGTGCCGCGCGCATTCCAGCCGCCGGACTTGAAGCCCTGCGTGTAGGAAGCAAACAGCATCACATCGTCATTGAGCTGATACTGAAGCGCAAAGCGCGGCGTGATCAGCGAGGTGGTGAGGTCATCGGGAATACCGTTGGCCAGCAGGTTGGCGGTGGTCAGCGCGGTCGCTGCCGGCGGATTGGTGCGGTTGTCACGCAGGGAGATTTCCTTCTCCTCGCTCGTCCAGCGCGCACCGGCTGTCAGGGTCAGACGGTCGGTGACATGGAAGTCGAACTGGGAGTAGGCGGCAAGGCTGGTCTGGGTGTTGTCCAGCGTCCGGTTGGCGAGGACGAGCGTGACACCCGGCGCGACGGTGAACGTATCGATGAAGGTCGTGGTGTTGTCTTCGGTGAAGTAGTAGACGCCGCCGACCACATCGACCCGGCCATCCATGAACGAGCCGGTATACTTGATCTCCTGGCTGAACTGGCTGTGCTCAGCCTCGTTGCCGATCACGAACCCGCCCGTGGTGAAGCCCTGCCCGGCAAGGCCGCCATCGAAGAAGTCGACGATGAAGCGCTGGTCCAGATTGCGGTAGCCGGTGATGAAGTTCAGCGTGCCGCCCATCGTGTCGACAGCGATGTTGGAGGTTGCCTCGAACGTCTCGTTATCAAGGCCAAGCCCGGTGCCCGACAGGGTGCAGGCCAGAAGCGGGCCCGAGCAGTTCTGCGTCGAGATGCCCGTGCGCGAGATGCGGCGGCCGGAGCTGGTGGATTCGGCCAGAGGGCTCTGACCCTGCACATAGTTGGCGATATTGATGGAGCCGTCATCAGACAGGCCCAGCGCCACATCCCAGCGGATATGGTCAGCCGGGCGGAAGGCGAGATCAAGGCGTACGCCCCAGCCTTCGACCCCGTTCAGGTTCTCGCCGGTGGTGACATTGCTGACATAGCCGTCTTCATCGATCCAGTAGCCCGAGAGCTTGGTGAGGAAGCGCTCATTGACCGGCACATCCACCGTCCCGCGCAGCAGGCGGCGGCCATAGGAGCCAATGCCAGCTTCAACGAACCCGCCAAACTCCTCGTCCGGACGGCGCATGAACACCGATACCGCCCCGCCCGTGGTGTTGCGGCCAAAAAGCGTGCCTTGCGGCCCGCGCAGGACCTCGATGCGCTCCACGTCGAAGAAGGCGATATTGTTCGCGTTCTGACGGGCGATGAACACCTCGTCGATATAGGTGCCGACAGGCGGATCGAAGGTCGCAATGGTCTCGGTATTGCCAAGGCCGCGAATATAATACGCGTTGGCCGAGCCGATGCCGGTATTGTGCGTGCCGATCATGTTCGGCACGAAGTCGACGAGATTGATCGGCTCATCGACACCACGCAGCTCCAGCTGCTCTGCGTTCATTGCCGTGACCGCGACGGGCACATCCTGAAGCGATTGCTCGCGGCGCTCGGCCGTAACCGTGATGATATCGACCTGCTGCGCGGCAGCCGGTCCTGCCCCAACAACCGCGATCAGCGCGAGGCTGGACACGGTCTGCAGGGCACGCAAGCGTGATGAAGTGATGGCCATGATACTCCCCTGTCATCTCGCCGGATGATCCGGCTGTTTATATGGTATATTGATATATCATTATGTCCGGACATGGCCAATTTTGTGCAGCTGGCACAGGCCACCCTGTCCGAAATGTCTGATGACTGTTGCGGGGAGGCAACACAAATCCGGCTTTCACACGCCTAGTCGTATTCCCTTCGCCAGGTCAGGGCGACGCCGGCATCTCCGTCGGGAGCGAGCCGGGAGAGCAGGGTGAGGTTCTGGGTCAGGGCCCATTCAATGCGGGTCGTGGCCGCTGCGGAGCTGCCCACGGTTTCCACTTCGAGATAGACGCTTTCGGTGAGATAGCGCCCACCGGATACCACGGTCTCGCCCGCCCGGTTCGAGCTGACGGCGAACTGGTCGAGGCCCACGGCCGAGCGCAGCGCGCCGAACGGGTCAAACGCCCCGCCGGAGGAGAGGCTGGCCACGGCGGCGGCAAGCTGGGCGGCCTGTGCACCGGAAAGCTGGCCCGCCCCCTGATCGAAGAGCAGGCGCGCGGCGATCTCGTCCTGCGGCAGGCTGGGGCTGGAGGCGAGCGTGATCTGCGGACGGCGCACTATCCCGCCCACGCGGATCTCCGCCGTGATGTCGCGGGCCTGACGCGCCGCCACGATATTGAGGGCTGCCTCCATAGGGTCACCGGCAAAGACAATCGATCCGGTGCGCATCTCGAAGGGACGGCCGAGGAGATCGGCACGCCCGCGCAGCAGGGTCGCCCGTCCGACAAGGCGTACGTCCTCGGCCGGACCGGCAAGGTTCACATCCATCGACCATTCGGTATCGAATTGGGGTCCGCGCACGAATATCCGGCCCGGCGCATAGATGCGGTAATTCATCACCAGATTGGGCCCGCGCCGCAGCGGCGGCAGGGTCTCGCGCGCGCCCGCATCATTGATGTGTATCACCTCCACCGTCTGGATGGGCGGACGGCTGGCCTCCGGCGGGCGCACCTCGGCGCGCGACAGCCGCGTTTCGCCGCTGACCAGCACCCTGTCATCCTCGATCTCGAAGACCACATTGCCGCCGCCCACCGCGGTGAGTTCGGGCCGCTCGATCACGAGGAAGTCGGCAAACTGCACCTCGGCCTGCCCGCTGACACGGGCATCGGCAAGGCTCAGCCGCCCCGTTCCGGTCAGCGTGCCACCATCGGCGCTCTGCGCGGACAATTGCTCGATCTCGAGCCCGTCCTCGGCAAAGCGCGCGGCCATGGACAGATTGCGCACCGACACCCCGATGGCAGGATCGTCAAACCGGGTCCGCGCCAGCAGGAAGCGGCCAACGAGATTGGGCTCGCCAATCGTGCCGCTCAGGCGGGCGTCCATTTGCGCATCGCCGGTCAGGCGCTGGCCTTCAGCCAGACGGAAGACCGCCAGCGTGCCGATCTCGCCAGACAGGCTCGCGCTGCCCTCCAGCCCCGTTGCAGAGGCGGTGAAGCTGTCCGGCCCTGTCACCGGGCCTGATGCCAGCCGCAGATCGGCCTCGGCCTGCAGGCCCGCGCCGCGGGCCTCGGCATTGATCAGCGTGCCCGCCTCATCGAGCGTCAGAAGGAGGGTGGCGTTGAGCGCCACTTCGCGATCATCGGGCAGATGATCTTCGGGCGGCGCGATATTCTCGCCTTCAAGGCGGATGGTTCCAGTCCAGGCTCCATCGGCGCGCACAAGCTCGGCATCGAGCCCCAGAAGCCCTCTGACCGGCTCGCGCCCTGACGGATAGCTCAGCAGCATGGCAGGCACGCGCTCGCCCGCGATGGAGACGTCGAGACGTCCCTGCGCGTCGCGCACCACAAGGTCGAGCTGGCCCTGATTGAGCCCCAGAAGCACCCGCGTATCGAGCCCCTCTGCGCCAAAGCCGACCCGCGCCGTCTCGCGCGTTGCGATGCGCACCCCGCCATAGCGGCCATCGAGATCGAAGCTCAGCGCCCCGCCATTATCACCTGTCACCACACGGCCCGTGAGCGTGCCCAGCGCGCGTGCGCCGTAAGCGCCATCCGCTTCCAGACTGAAGGCGATATCCTCCACCGGGCCGGACGCCTCAAAGAGCAGGCGGTCAAGATAGACGAGGTCTTCACCGACCATGTCCTCGGCGAGGATGCGCGCATCAACCGCGCCGTCGCGCACGGCAAAGCGGATACCGGCCTCACCGAAGCCATTTACCGGGACAGCGCGCAAGGCCCCGCCCACCGCGCTGCCTTCGGCCTGCAGCCCGCCGGTGAAATTGAAACCGCCAAACCGGCCCTCAATGCCGGTCAGGTCAGCGCGCTCTCCGCGCCGTGAGGCACTCCCGCCAATATCGACAGGGCCGTTCCCGGTCGCGCCCGTCAGACGCCATGCGCCGTCAAAATCATCCGGCGGACCACGCCCTTCCAGACGCAGCCGCGCATTTTGCACCACCACAGGCCCTGCGCCGGCTTCCGGTGCCTGCGCTTCGGCCCGCAGCGAGATGACGCCCTCGCGGGCGCTGGCTTCAAAGGCAAGGCTGGCCACGCCTTCCAGCACCAGAGCCGCCAGCGGCGCACCGCCGGACCAGGCGGCATTGCCCGACGCATCCCAGCCATCGCCGTCAAGGGTCGCCAGCGCCTCGGCAATGAGGTTGGGTGACTGGATATCGAGGCCCGTCAGGCTCAAGCCCCCTTGCGCGTTGCGCGCTCCGGCCAGCGAAAACTCAACCGGGCCGCCAAGGCGTTCACCCAGATCACGCGTCAGGCGCGGGGCGCGCCCTTCGGCGGTGAAATCACCTGCTCCGTCAAAACCGAAGCTGATGCGGGCCTGCCCGGCGACCGCGCCTGCCAGCAGGTCGGTCACGCGTTCGGCGGCCAGATCCTGATAGGCGAGCGCCAGATTGATGCGTTCCTCGGCGAGGCTGACCGCGCCATTGCCGCTGATCACCAGCGCGCCCGCCCCGCTCAGCCGCGCTTGCGTGATGTCGAGGCGGCGCGCCTCCTGCTGCCAGACCAGATCGGCCTCCAGCGTCGGGGTGGCGCCGCCAAGGCTGGCGATGATGTCAGGCGTCAGGGCCGCATTGCGGGTCTCAAGCCGGGTCTCGATGCGCAATGTATCGAACGGGCCGGACAGGCGCACAGGGCCGTTGGCGATGCCGATCGCGCCGATGGGCAGCTCCAGCGCGGTCGCGGCGATGCGCCCGTCAAAGAGCGGCTCGTCCTCCTCACGCGACAGGTTGAGCAGGCCTTCGCCCGCAAGCGACCCCAACGCAACGCCGTCCGGCATCAGGGCGTTCACCAGCGCGGCGGCCTCGCGGATTTCGAGGCGGTAATCGTCGGCGGCGCGGTAAAGATTGAACACCAGCCGGGGCGCGGTAACCTGCATCTCCAGCCCATCGATCTGCGGCGCGCCAAGCCCTGCCTCGCCTAAAGGCAGAACGAGTGCAAGCGCGGCATCCCCGCCGACCATCTCGCCAAGATTTTCAAACCGGTCCCAGGCCTGAAGCCTTGCAAGCGCGCTCGCCGTCAACCTGCTGGCGCGCCAGTCGAGATCGCCTGACAGGGCGGTGTCTTCGCCGACAAAGACCAGCAAGGTGCCGGACCCGGTCTGGGCGGTGCCTGTCGCCTCCAGCCGGGCGGTGAGGCCTTCCTCTTCCGCCTGCAGCAGGCTCGCGAGCGGGCCGCCCGGCAGGGCATCAAGATCGGCACGGACATTGATGTCCTGCCCGAGCAGCACGGAGAGCTCCACCCTGTCGCCGGGCGTGTCGATGCGGTCGACACGCAGATTGGCCCGCCAGACAGAGCCCCGTCCGCGCGCATCGCCAATGGCAGCCAGGATGGCGGTCTGGCCGATCAGCCCTTCATGCAAGGTGAGCGCGCTCAGCTCGAACCGGTCCAGATGAATGGCGATATCAGGTGCCCCGCCACCGGGCCCGGTCTCGGCCCGCACTGGGGCACGCAAGATATCGGCGCGGCTGATGTCCAGATCTGCGATCTCCAGCGTGCCACCCAGAAGCGCCATCGGCGTCCATTCCAGCGTGGCATCCTCGATGACCAGCCATTCGCCTTCCTCATCGGTCAGGGAGATGCGCGCAACGCTCAACCGGTCGAACGGATTGCCTTCAAGCCCTGACAGGGAAAGCTGGCCATAGCCCGCGATCTGGCGGCCATCGGCGAGGCGCACGATGAGGTCGCGGCCTGTCTGGCCCGTCAGGGTGACAACCGCGATGCCGGCGGTTGCCACCATCAACAGGACGAGGATGCCGAACACCCAGGCCATGATGAGCGCGATCAGGCGCAATCTGTTGGCTCCGGCCGCCATCAGAAAGCCTGCCCGATGCTGATATAGAGCTGGACAGGCGCATCACCCGAGCGCGGATTGAGCGGGGTTGCGATATCCACCCTCAAGGGTCCAAAGCCCGGATAATAGCGCACGCCAATACCGGCCCCGTAGCGCACCTCGCTCCAGTCCGGCTCGAGTGTGGTGCTGGCAACCCCGCCATCGATGAAGGCGACAAAGCCGAGGCGCTCCGAGCGCCGCCAGCGCGCCTCCACGCTGCCCTCCACCAGCGAGCGTCCGCCAAAGGGCTCCAGCTCGCCGGAATTGGTGCCGATCACGCGCGGGGAAAGGGCCTGATAGCCATAGCCGCGCACCGAACCGCCCCCGCCTGCGTAAAAGCGCAAGTCTGCCGGAACATCGCTGGCGCTGACGCCAAAAAGCCCGCCCACCCTGCCCTGCACGGCAATCAGGAAGCGCTCATTGATCGGGAAATAGGTCCGCGCACCCAGCTGGGCGCGCACATACTGGCTCGTCGCATCCCCGAACGTGTAGCCCGGCTGGAGGCTCAGCTCCGCCCCGAAGCCTGATTGCGGGTCGAGAATGTCGCCGCGAT
>CAZCEG010000009.1:16859-19524 GCA_964497275.1 uncultured Oceanicaulis sp. | reverse complement strand
CAATGCAAGCCTCTGCATGGCAGAGAACCCTTCGGGACGGGGGTCTTTGATGGTTATCGCGGACAGTTACGGCGCAGAAACAGTGGTTCTGCTCGAGCAAATCGTTTCGCCGCGCGCGATTATGCCGGCGAACGCAGCGGGATGTCTGCCGATCTACCCGGAGCCGCACTCGGCTAGCCGAAGCCAGGGGTGTCAGGAGTTCAATGTTTTTCGGTTCGATGCAGTACGGCGCGAAGACATACGCGCTGTGGCGCTTGCCACCAATTGGCGCTGGTGGACCCTGCCGCAGGCCCGCAGCACGATCGAGTACCTCGCCTCGCTCGACAAGACGGTGGTAGTTTTCGGTGTCAGGCCGATTTTTTCCGAGCAAGTGAGTGCGCTTGTCGGCACGCCCGGGTTCGAGCTCGCCACCAGCGGGCTGGACCCCTACCTGCTTGTGGATCTTTCGGAGTTCAATGAACAGCTGCGCTCCCTGGCGGACGAATTCGACAATGTTCACTTTGTCGATATCCAGCACGTTTTGTGCCGCAGCGGTTGCCGCGCGGTCCTAGGTAATGGCGAGGTTATTTACATTGACAACACGCACATCTCGGCGGCCGCTGCCGAATGGTTTGGGGTGGGCTTGCGTGGCGAGCTGGGGCCCGTCCTGTCAATTCTAAATGAATAAGGCGCAGGCGGCAGCGACTTGTCGACATTCGCTCCGAGCATCACTACGATCTTTGGCGAACCTATCAATAGGGAATTAACGCTTTGTCCGAACAGGAAGTTTCACAATTTGTGACAGCCTTTGAAAGTGCCCGCCAACGCGCTGATCGTTTCGAGGGGATGATGGGGCCGATTTCAATAGGTCTGTTTGAAGCCTTTCTTGAGTTGCAGCTGAATAGCGGCGTTAACGGCAACATGGTCGAGTATGGCGTTTACCGAGGCCGGTCGGCCGCAGTAGCGCTTCCAAAGCTGCGCTCGTCGGAGCGAATGATGTTGGTTGACGCCGCAGCCAAATATCCCGAGTTCGACAAGCTAAAGGCTATAAATCCGAACTTCGATTTCATTGAGGGTAAGTCCGAACAGTTGGTCGATGACGACCGGCTCCGCGCCTTTCTCGAAGCTGGTGTCCGTTTTTCTCACCATGATGCCAGTCATTTCTACGATAATGTCGCGGCTGAGATGGCGTTGATGGAGCCTTATATTCTGCCGCGGGGCCTCATGGTGCTGGATGACTTTGGCAACCCCAGCTATATGCAGGTGGTCGCAGCGTGTTTCCACCAGCTGGCCCGCGCCGATTGCAATCTGGAAGTATTCCTTTACGCAAATAACAAAGCCTATCTCTGCCGCAAGGAAGACTTCGAGTTTTACGCTGGGTTTGTGTTGGAAAAGATGCTGTCGTGTCTTCAGGCGGTCGGGTTGAATGTCTATCTGACTCGCACTGATAATAACCCGCGATATCGGGGCTTTTCAATCGCACTTAAGTCCAAGGCGACAGACGGCGACCTCTATGGGCTGAGCTTCTTCGGTGACCGGTTTTATCAACTATAGGGCGGGGGTAAAGCGCGTAGGCTTCGCCGCGCAATAGCGGGCACGGGCTGGCCGTCTCCAGCATGAAGCTTGATCTGGTGCGCGAAGCTCGTTGGGTTATAAGCTGCCTTGTGACCAAGGCCGGTCTGCGGGTGCGGCCTCTCTGATCCAGCGGCGAAAGGCGATTCATGCGGCCTGAGATTATCGTGCATCTTGGTTCGGGCTTGTGCAGCGAGCTGGATGACTATGCGGCCTCCGCAGAGAAGGTGGTGCTGGTTGAAGCCCAGCCCGATATCGCAGCACAACTTCGCGAGTCGGCCGCCCGCTACGCGAATGTGGATGTCATGTGCGGTGCGGTCAGGAAAGGCGGCGGCGGCACGGCGCCCTTTACTGTTTTCAATGTCTCCCAAGCTAGCAGCTTCTGCCGGCCCGGCGCGCTCAAAGCAATGCTCCCGAGGCTCAGCGAGGTGCGCAAGATCGACGCCGGGCTGATCGATCTGAACTCGGTGCTCGCCCGCTACCAGCCACTTGGTCTTCCTTACCGGATCATCGTGGATGTGAATGGTCTGGAAGGCGAGATCATCGACGCGCTGGCGGAGCCGGATCCGGGCTATTTTGTTTCCGATATACGCGTTCACTGCGGACTCCAAGCGCTCTACCAAGGCGGCCTGTCGGCGGCAGAAGTCGAAAGCCGGCTTCTTGAAGGCGGCTTTCGCGACGTGTTGAGCGAGGGGAACGGTCCTGTACGCACCGTGCGCGGTCATCGGAGCCTTGCAGTCTACATCGATACGCTTATCGAGAGAGAGAAGGCTTCACTGCGCGCCTTGCAGCAGAGCAGTGCGCAGGCGTATGCGAGCGCGCTGGAGCAGATCGACCTACTCACGGCTGAGCTGGAGAGTTTGCGGTCGGAGGGCGCGGCGTTTCGGGCTGAGCGGGATACGGCGCGCGAGCGCGAGAAGGCCAATTTCGAGGCGCTCGAAAATGCCAAGCGCCAGCTTGAGGATAAGGAGGGCGAGCTCGAGCGCCTGCGTTCGGACGGCGAGGCCGCTCGAACCGAGCTGGAGAGCCTTCGGCAGAGCAGTGCGCAGGCGTATGCGGGCGCGCTGGAACAGGTTGACTTGCTCACGGCTGAGCTGGAGCGCGTGCGGTCCGA
>CAZCEG010000009.1:0-16759 GCA_964497275.1 uncultured Oceanicaulis sp. | reverse complement strand
GCGCGCTGGAACAGGTTGACTTGCTCACGGCTGAGCTGGAGCGCGTGCGGTCCGAAGGTGAAGCGTCTCGCAGTGAGCTGGAAGGCCAGCTTGCCGAGAGGCTAGCTGAGCGGGATACGGTGCGCGAGCGCGAGAAAGCCAATTTCGAGGCGCTCGAAAATGCCAAGCGCCAGCTTGAGGATAAGGAGGGCGAGCTGGAGCGCGTGCGGTCTGAAGCTGAAGCGTCTCGCAGCGCGCTGGAGAGTGAGCTTGCCGAGAGGCTAGCTGAGCGGGATACGGCGCGCGAGCGTGAGAAGGCCAATTTCGAGGCGCTTGAAAATGCCAAGCGCCAGGTGCAAGCTGTCGAGTCGGAGCTGGAAAGACTGCGGACAGCGCTCGCTGCGTCCGAGCGGAATGCCGAAGACCGCCAGAACGAAAACAAGCGTCTTCAACAAGAGTTGGACAGCGCGCGGGAAGATCTGCGCCTATCTCTTCGTATACAGCGCCTAGCGCAGGCCGATCTGGCCGAACTTCAGCAGCGCTACGCTGAGTTAGTGTCGCAACGCGCAGACATTGAAAACCAGATCAGCGGCCTTATCGAACACTTTCAGTCAGAGAATGCCAGAAAACCAGCCTTGGCGAAAAAGCCTGCATTGCGTGCCGGTCAGAACCGGCGTCTGTCTAGCAAGACAAAGTCTGGATCTGCGAAGAAAAAATAAGGGGATCCATGCTTGTAGAAAAAATTTTTGCCAAACTAATTGTCCATAACATCATCAGGTGCCACATATTGTCTCTCAAATACTAGTATTCGGTGGGCGCTCTGACGTGAATATTCGTTCTTCCGGGCGCGCAAAGTCACTATGTCGATCCTGACAAGATGCATGTCCATCTGATAGCGGCCACCAGCCAGCCGAGGTTCTCCATCCGTCTCAGATGTCCAGTCTATTGTCCATCCTTCTATCTCCAGTGACCCGCTGGCAGCGCCAGAGTGCGTCTCGATCACACGCAAAGCGGTCCGCTCGATGCGTGGGTACTCGGCGCTGATCTCTAGCAATATGGCCGACCGATGAAGATTTTCGACCAAGGCGTAGAATGGCCACAAGATCGCTGCCAGCAATGCTACTGCGACCAAGGCTTCCATGGTGGAGAATCCGCTACGCATCGCTTGTGGTCAGCCGGAACCGCCTACTATCGCCGTGACGCCAAATCCGAACATGAGACCAGGACCGAAGGGCAGTTTGGTATCAGGCTGACTGGTTTTGTGCCTCAGAACGATGGCCAGTAGCAAGGTTGCGGCTACCGCAAGCAGAAGAGCAACGGGCACCAGCTTGACAGGAACCCATATAGCGCATGCGGCACCCAGAAGAAGGTCACCCGAGCCTAACGCTCTGCGCCCAGTTCGCCAGCGGACCAGTCCGGCGGCCAGCGCAAGAATGGCGAGTGTCATTAAGGCCGCCATTGCGCGGCCGGGAAGTAGCGAGGCGATGAGAGCGCTGGTGAGGCCGGCGGCGCTGATCAGGACGGAGCCCGCGTCCGGGAGCAGCTGGTGGCGCAGGTCCGTGGTGGCACTAACCGCCCCGGCTCCCGCCGCCGCCGCGAACAGTATCGCCGCGGCTGGTGCGGCCAGCCCAAAGATGGCAGCGAAGGCCAGTAGCAAGCTTACTAGTGCTGCCGGAATGCTGATTTTCCTGATCGACGACAACCCCGCCAGCTCTGCCGTCAACACGGCGCTTGTCGACCAGGTCAGTGCGCAGGCCAGTAACAGGCCGGCCCACGTTAATTGGCTACTCATCATCACTGGGCCGGGCAATATCTACCTGCAAGGCAGGTCCGGCTGGCACAAGCCGTCCACCCGTACGCAACGGCGTCGCAAATGCCCGGTTGATCTCGTCTGCGTAGAGCTCTGCCATGCGTTGCCGGTCGTCCCGGTTGCGCAGTATGTAGGGTGTGACCATGACCAAAAGCACAGTGCGGTCCGAATTGAATGACTGGGTCGAGAACAGCGCCCCGACGAAAGGCACATTCTGCAATCCGGGAACGCCTGTTGTCCCACGATTGAGCCTTTGCTCCATCAGTCCGCCCAATATTGCCGTCTGCCCGTCCTGCAGGGTAATTTCGGATGTCAGACTCCGGTTGGAAATGATGGGACTGGCGATTGATTGGTTAGGGTTGGGCTGTGCTGCACTTACCTCTTGGCTGATGCTCAGATCAATCCGGTCGTCGGAATAGACCCTTGGTTCGACACTCAGCAAGACACCGGTGGACCGGAACTGAATGGTCTGGAGAATGTCGGTGGACCCGGATTGTTGGGTTGTTGCCGCTCGCTGGCTTGTAATGATGGGAACGTCGGTGCCGACCTGGACTGACGCGGATGAGCCCGATCTAGCCGTCACTCGCGGCGTAGACAGGATGTTTATCTGCGTGTTGGTTGCGCGCGCAGCCGCTTGGATATCTACATCGCCAGCGCGCAGGATAGCGCTCATGCCACCGGACTCCAGGCCCAACCCGCCTTCCGTGCGGACTTCGAGATCGCCGCCATAAGTGTCAAGCAAGAACTCGAAGCCAAAGCGCTGTTCCTCGGTAAGCGTGACTTCTGCGATCGTGACCTCAATGAGGACTTCCGGGGTGGGCGTGTCGAGATCAATCAGCAGGCGCTCCAGCGTGCGGAACTCACTCTGCGTACCGACAAAAATGATCCTGTTGCCTACAGTGTCGACGGAAATCCGCGAGCCGGGCTGGCTGCGTGCGCCCGAAGCCGTTTCCGCCTCTACCCGCGCATCCTCTGGTGTCGTTTCGCCCAGTATACGGGCCGCAATTTCAGCAAGTGCCTGGGCTTCGCGCGAGCGCGCCTGAAAAATATGCGGTGTTCTGGCATCGCTTGCCGCTGCCGCCGCGTCCAGCCTGCGGGCTGTGGCTATGAGATGGCCCATCGCGCGTTCGGAGTCGGCAAACACAATGATCTGGTTTGTCTGGGGCACAGGGATCAGCGTGACAGGGCGCACGGCTCGGGGGCCCTGCCCGATCTGATACCCTTCCGTCGTCAGAATATCGATCAGGGATTGCGTCAGTTCGCTCGCCCGCCAGTTCCTGGGCGCGAGAGTTGCCGCATCGGCATTGGAAAAGCGCAGATCATCCATCTGAAGTATGATGGCAAGCGCCGCATCGACATTGTCGGACAACCCGCTTAGCGTAAGGGCGTTGACGTCCCGGCGCATCTGGATGCCGAGTTCGGAACGCTCGGGAAAACTCACGCGGAGAATCTGCTCCATCTCGGCGGCATCAATCGCCTCAAGCTGAACGAACTGGACAATCGGACGCAAGCTTGCTGGTACATCGCTGCGTGCCCGCGAACGGATGAATTGAGGTCTGGATGCCTGCAACTCCGACCGCTCGACGATCCTTACAAGACCATCCCGGTAGGTGGCTGCCAGTCCATATTCTCCGATAGCGGCCTCAAATAGCTGGAAGAAGGTCTCCCGGTCCATGTCCCTGACGCTGCGCAATGTCACGACATCGCTTCGGTCTGCGATGCCTGGCCCCAGCGCATAAGGCATCTCGAGTATGTCACCTAGTACCGTATTGACGAACACGCCGAGCGGTTGCGCGGGAAGGGTGGCATTCACACTGCTGCCAGATAGACGTGGACGCGTGTCCGGTCCTGCCAGGGGTGCACGTCCATCTCTAGCAATGGCAGGTACACGCCAGGACCCGCTGACAATGGAATGGTCCTGAGGTGTGGGCGATATGCCCTCGTCCTGGCTTTCCGTGTCTTCCGGTGGTGCCGGGCGATCTGCTGGACGTGGCGTCAGCTCCGCCAGCTGTGCACGGATCATCCCGCTCTCATCGAACCCCGCGCAGCCGCCCGCCACCAGGGTGCAGCCGGCAAGGGCGAATAGTATAAGAGGCCTGCGCATGGATCAGATGTCCTGAGTTACGAAAACGTTGATGGTTCTCTGTTCAGAGCCGCTGGCAATTTCAATGCCATTCGGGCCGATGGCAAGGAGCCGCCATTCATTGTAGATGTGGTCACCTTCCCGCAGTGATACCTGCCGGCCATCAGCAAACCGGGCTATCATCCGCCACTGCCCGTCATGAGCGAAAAGGGCCCGAATCCGCGGGGCTCCTTCGCCAAGCTCTTCGGCAAGATCAATCAGGTCAGATTCGCTAGTAGCTGTAACGGTCTCTGGTGCCGGTCGGTCCAGAGGAATGGACGCTGGAAACAATCCGGTATTGCCGAGACGTTCAACGAGAACAGCTATATCTGCCGCGCCCAGCGGGGCGGCGGAGGCTTCGTGGTTCTGACCAGGTGAGGCAGCATCGGGCACCGGGCCCGGAGGAACCGCAAACCCGGCGAATGCTGCCACGGGTGCCAGCGCAAGGACAAACCACAGCCGTATGCTGGCGATATTCATCATGCGTCAGGCACGATCATGGCGGGAGCGAGGAACCGTACGGTGAACCGGCGGTTGGCAGATGTCCAGTCAATGAAAGTGGGACGCAGATCGCCGTCAGCAGACGCAGCAGCTTCCAACAGGGGCCCGAATGACCCCGCCCGGTCCTGCGCCGAAAGTTCGGCTTCAAATAAGACAAGCCCGCCCGGCAGGGTCTGCGCTCGGACAATGCTTACCCTCGAGCCTGCCAGTGATACGCGCCGTGCGGCGGCCTCGATCGCGCCTTGAATGCGTGCGCTGGCAATGCCTTCCGTAGGCGCGCGCCAGAAGCGTGCCTCAATAGTGTCCGCGAGTTGCCCGGCCTCGGCGGCAAGGCTGGTCCAATCACGCTGCTCTAGGGCTGCTTCACGCGTTGCCAGCTGGCGGTGAGCCAGATCCAGCTGCTGTTCAAGCTGCAGCGTCCTGTCGCTTATCTCTAGCAATGCGTACACACACACAAGGGTAGCGAATACCGCGAGCCCGAGCTGCGCGCGCGGTGTCAGGCCGGCTTGAAGCCGCGTGGCGAGGTTTGGCGGAAGCAGGCGTAAAGCCCTTTGAGTCATCGGTTGAGCTCCCTGCCGCGCACCGGAGAAACCCGTGCTTCGATATCCCATCCAGCTGTATTGCCCGACCGCGAAAGGCGCACATCCTGCAGGGTTGCGCGGGCCTCAAGGGCGCGCACAAGTTCGGCAGGTTCGAGATTTGCCGGGCCCGTCAGGCGGGCACTTAGCCTCTCCGCTTCAATCCGGAAAGCCGATATCTGGGCGTTGAGGCTCGCAGCCACTTCGGCGATGTCTGCCGCGGCGGCAAGCGGGTTGGGCACGTCCAGCTCCCGCCTGTACAGAGCCAGCCTTTGGGTGCGGTTGCGGTAGAGCTCGAGCGCCTGATACTGATCTGCGCCGGCTTCCGCAAACGCAGCCTGTGCCGCGCGCACCGTGTTAAGCTCTGCTGCAGTACGTAGAAACCCGCCCATGGTGAATGCGAGCGGGATGAGCAAAACCGCCGACACGGCGGTTGCTAGGTGCACTGGCCTTAGCCGCCCGCTCGCAATGGCGTTTCGCAGGGCGAGACCGCCGCGTGTCAGCAAGCTGCCGGGCGGCACAGGGGCGGCGGCTTCGCCGGAATGCGCTGCGCTGCGGCGGAAAACGGCAATGTCCTGCGGGTCGGGCCTGGCCGCCCAGAACCGGCTCGCAGCCAGCTCCCCGCCGGTCCATATCTGGCCCTCATAGCCTTCCGGTCGGACAAGCAGGCGGTATCCGTCCTCGGCAGGGGGGGCGTCCAGAAGGCTTTCAGGCAGGACCCAGCTTCCCGGCGGGACACCGAGCGCTTCGAGCCTCTGCTTGTCCCATGA
This sequence comes from uncultured Oceanicaulis sp., assembly GCA_964497275.1. Taxonomy (GTDB): domain Bacteria; phylum Pseudomonadota; class Alphaproteobacteria; order Caulobacterales; family Maricaulaceae; genus Glycocaulis. Next base: position 10,999 of record CAZCEG010000009.1, on the reverse strand, counting down.
CCAGATCCCGATATGGGTGGATCCCCAAGTGAGGTGCCAGCCCGGGTCGGCGAACGGGCTGCGCGCGCGTGCCGCGAGCTCTGCAGCTTTGAGCATCATCGCCTGAGACGCGCTGCGGGGCCGCGTAATGCGCTCGAAGTGAACGAGGCTGCGGCTCAGGACAAACTGTTCGCCCAGCACAAGCGCGCGCCACAGCCCGCGCCGCGCCCGGGGTTCAACGCCTGAAGCCCTGACGGCTCTGCGGCTGGGTTGCAGGGAAATCCGCCAGCTCGCCGGGATCGTCGATACGGAAAGCTGCTTCAACCTGTTCTCCCCCTGTGAGAAACTCGAACATCCGCTCATATGGCGCCTCGAACGCGCTATAGGTCAAGCGTATCCGGGCCACCCGGATCAGTGTCCCGGAAGCCTCTTGCGTCAAGAATAGAAACTCGCTGCCTGCGGGTCCATAGCCGAACTCTTCGTAATGCACGCTGTCCCAGTCAGGCAGGAACAGGTCGGCGAAGGTGTGCGCCTCGCCTGTCTGCAGGCGTTCAAGCGCCACCTCCCGCTCGCGCTCGCGGTCTATGAGGATCGACGCGACATGGTCGGGTATGAAAGCCGGGCTCATGGGCGTGCCGGCAATTATATTGGCATAAAGGTCGAACAATACGGGCTGCCGGCACAGCTCAAGCTGGTCCCAGCCGAGCACCGCGCACAGTTCGCTGGCCCGCCTGAGATAGGTGTTCGCCGGTGCACGTTCTTCGGGATAATCATCCGCTTCCGCGCCCCCCAGCCGGCGCAGGTCGTCCGGGTCCTCATAGTCGAAAAGCGCGGCCTCCAGGCGGCTGGCCTCAGCCATGTCCAGCCCTTGCGTGACAAGAAACGCGCTGGCCGAACCGGGCCGCGTCGTATCGATGCTGACCAGTCCGGCAACGGCAATGATGCGCACCACCATGTCGCGGCCATCGAGCACCACGCGGTAGGGCTGGCCGCGCAAGCTCACCTTTTCCCCCTCGACCAGGAAATCGGGATAGTCGGGGTCAAGGCTCGGCACGCCGCCGACATGCAGGGCGTCCCAGCCCATGGGTTCTGTGAGAAAGGTGTGCAGCACGTGCACTTCGGCCGAGCGCAGATCGCGTTCGAGGGCCTGCCGGTCCAGCCAGTTCCGGACACTGCCGGAAGCGGATTCATGCACTGCGTAGGCCGCGGCGATCAGCACCGCCAGTATGGCGATGACGCCGAGCGTAAGCGGAAAGACATAGCCGGACCGGGTCAGAACCATTGGTCCACGTCTCTTTGGCGCGCCATGGGCGGGCGCGAACGGCTCACGGCGAAGGCATGCACCATGGCAGTGGAATCGGCATTCTCAGGCACGATCATGATCAGGCGCGGCACCGGCCGGTAGAATAACGGATCGACAGGAAAGCCCTCCTCAGGCGGCCAGACCGCATGGGCATTGCCGTCAATATCGACATAGGCCAGCCGGGCGGATACCGGGAGCACCAGCCGGGTTACCTCCGCGCCATTCTCGGCATAGACGAGGCGCGACACAGCGCGGCCATCATGCTCTGCCTCCTCTTCTTCCAGTGTCAGGCTGACAATGCCCACAGCCCCTGCGTGACCGGTCAGGGGCAGGTCGGTAAGCCCTTGAAAGCCGGCTTCATCGCCCTCGAACGGCGTGCCGCCCTCCAGATAGTCCGGTTGCAGGCCTGCAATGGCGCGCTCCAGCGTCAGCCAGTCGACAATCTGCTCCTGCGTGCCCGCCACCGCCCGGTCCAGCCGCGCGGCCTGCGCCGAGATGGCGCTGAGTGTATCGAGCAGAACGAGCGTCACCATCGCGGCGATCACCAGCGCAATGAGGGTCTCGATCAAGGTGAATCCGGGCCGCATGGCCCGGAGGCTAGTCTGCTACCCTCTCCTTGCGCAAGCGCACCTGTACGTATTCCCCTGCGGGCCATGAGCCGTTACTATGGAGAGCGCGTCAGTCAGGCAGGCAAGGCCCTATGGAAATATATCGGGGAGTAGCAGTGATGTTGATGAACAGATGGCGGTCAGGACGGGCCGGAACATACGGCCTGAACAGGCAGGGTCTGTTTCGCATGCGGCCCGGATATTCCCTGATGGAGGTGTTGATTGCAGTGGCGATCATTGCGCTTCTGGCAGCCCTTATCGCGCCACGCCTGTTCGGTCAGCTTGACAGTTCGCAAGTCACCGCCGCGCGCACCCAGATCCGCATGATCGAGACCGCGCTGGACACGATGCGTCTGGATGTGGGCCGCTACCCGACAGAGGAAGAGGGGCTTGCCATGCTGGTCACCCCGCCTGCCGATCTCATCGATATCTGGAATGGCCCCTATCTGGATGGTGGCCTGCCGCGCGATCCTTGGGGTACACCCTTCCAGTACCGCCCTGCCTCCAGCCCCTCGCGCCGCGGCGTCGTCTACAGCTTCGGCGCCGACGGCCAACCCGGCGGAGAGGGCTCTGCCGCCGATATCTATTCGCGCGGGGCTGGCGTGGAAAACGACGAAGCGCAAAGCTGATCCGCGCCATGCGACTGCGCCCCGGCTACAGCCTCCTGGAAGTGCTGATCGCCGTGGCGATCATTGCTCTGGCGACCGCCATGGCAGTTCCCGGCCTTCTGAATGGGCTGGAAGCGCGTGAGGCGTCAGGCTATTTCCGCGTCGTCGAGGCGCGCCTGCGGGCGCTCAGGCTGGAGGCTGCGCTGGATGCGCGCGCCATACAGCTTGAAGACGCGGATCTGCAAGCAGCCCTTCCGCCGGTAGGGCGGGGCTGGAGCCTGGCCACCACCGGCCAGCTGGCCATCAGCCCGGCCGGGCGCTGTCTTGAGGGCGAGGCGCCGCTACATATTGTGCTGACCGCCCCCGGCGGGCGCAGCTGGACGCGCCAGACCACGGGACGCGAATGCGTCCTGGAACCGGCATCCAGTCCGGAAGCCGAAAATAATGGCATCGCCGTTTTTTGAACGGCATACAGATTGTGCTTGACGGACTGACGCGCGCAGGTCTCTACTCCTGCTCGTTTTCCAAATAAAATTGTGTCGGAAATGTGTCGGGTGGCGGGGTGGCGGCGCTGCCCGGCCCTGATCCGTTTGCCTGGCGATCGAAAATGACCCTTATTTGACAGGGTGTTGCAGATTGGCATCGCCTCGGCGTGCGTCGGCCCGCAAAACTGAAATTGTGGCGCCGCTTGGGCAAAACCGGTTGACAGTGTGCTTCAGCCGCCCTTTACTCCTGTCAGCGTCACGACACTGTCTGACGTGATTGGGCGGGACATCACAAGACTATTCTGTCCATGAAGGCGAGACGTCGTGGCGTGTCATGGCCATGACACGGTTGTAACTATGGAGGGGGAACCCCAATGACTATTAAACATCTTCTCGGCGGCGTAGCTGCCGTAGCCCTGCTGACCGGCGCTACTTTCGCGCAGGAATACACGCTCGACGCGACCTCCCAATTCACGGGCCAGGATATCGCGAGCGAGTACGAGGGTGCCCTGGCCGGGAACCTCGTTCTTAACCTCGACTTCACCAACGCTACCGGGGTCGATTTCTCGGTATTTGGTGGTGCGGGCGAGGCTCGCCTCGACATCGAGCTCACCAACGCACGCTTCACGAGCGTCATTGGTTCGTCGGCCCTTTCGTCCGGCTTTGCGGCGGGTTGCGCTTTTGGTGGCCCGACGCTCGGCGGCGGCAATCAGGGTTCGACGGTCCGCTTCGAAAGCACTGGTGCCATCAATAGTTGTAATGCAGCAAATAACCTTGTGGCCCTGCCGATTGAAATCATTGATGTTGGTCAACCGGCGAGCGTGTCTATTGCTGTTTCGGGCGTTGCTGATTTTGGCGCATTTACGACGGTCGCAGATCAGCTTGCTCTGATCGAGTACGCTCAAGGCCTCGAATTCGCAATCGCGATGGGCGCCGTGGGGTCGGGCCTCTTTGATGCAGACGGCGATGCGCTCTCGGGATCCGGCATTATCGGCACCACCGGCGGCACGGTGAATGCGGTTAACCGGAACCTGACGGCTGCGCTGACTGCTGCCAGTGAAATCGCCGCTTCCGGGACGCTCACGGTCACCTTCCCCAATGGTGCTGAAGGTATCGGCAGCGTTAACGCTGGCTTTGGTGCGTGCTCGCAAGGCGCGGCTCCGAACGACAATGTGTTCTCTTGCGCGCTGACCAGCGGCAATCTGGACGCGATTGTTGGTGCTGACCAAGACATCACGATCACTGACGATGGTGACAACACCACCTTCGTCACGGCACAAACGCCGACGGCGGAACTTGAAATTGTAGCGGTCGCGGACTATTCCGTTGCTGGTGCAACCGGGAACCTTGCCGATGTTGAACTCGACGACGGCTTGGCTACTGTTGCGATTTTGAACTCCAATTTCGATTGGGTTCGTTTCGGTTCGGGTGGTACGGAAAGCAATTTCCGCATCCAGCTTGACTCCGCTGCTGCCGCCGCTCGCGTCACGCAAGTGCGCGTCGCTGTCGCCGACGGGAACGGTATTTCGGCACCGACTTCCCCGGCGTATTTTGTGATTAACGAAGATGTCAATGGCGTCGGTTATCAGGTCAATGGTGCGACCATTACCTTCAATTCCGGTGCTCTCGGCGTAGCTGCTGGTACTTCTGGCAATGCTAACATCACCGGCGTGACGCTGGAGTTTGAGGAAGGTAACCCTGCCACCCCGCTTGGTGGTGCCACCATCCTGCGTCAGTTGGTGAACCGTAACACGGCCAGCTTCGTGGCTACGCCGGGTCTGGCGAGCGACAACTAGGTCGTCTCTCCGGTTTTACGGAAAAGCATGGGGAAGGGGCGGTCTTCGGACCGCCCCTTCTTTTTTCTGTGTTTCCCGTTTTGCGCCCCGACCCGGGCACCTGTATCGTGATATGGCATTGAGGCGTCCGGGGCTTGGAGCCCCGTGCAGGACTGGCAGGAATACGATGGACGAGCGCCGGATAGGGGAGATATTGCTCGAGAGCGGCGCCATCTCGGCAGACGATGCCGGGCAGGCGCTTGCCTATCAGCGCGAGACCGGCGCGCTGTTCGGTCAGGCCTTGCTTCGCATTGGCGCGATCGCCGAAGAAAAGCTGCTCAATGCCCTCTCTGCCCAGCTCGGCTTTGCCGTGCTGGACAGCACCGCCCTGCCCGAAAATGATGAGGTCTTTACCGAGGCGGCACGTGCCGTCGGCCTTCCCTTGCGCTGGCTGGCCGCGAAGGAAGCCGTTGTCTGGACCGTCCCGGACGGCGACGGCAATGAGGCGGATGCAACACTTATCCTTCTGGCACGCAATCCGCTTGATTCCGCGCTCAATGAGCGCCTGCACACCGGCTGGCCCGGTCGTGTGGAGCGGGTGCTGGCGTCAAACCGTCTGCTCGACAGCGCGCTGGCACGTCTGCACTCGCTCTCCGCTCAGCGCCTCGACGGTGTGCTCACCGATGCCGAACGCTTACGCGAAATGGCCGAGGAGGCGCCTGTCATCGACTTTGTGAACGCCCTCTTCGAGGATGCGCTGCGAGATGGGGCCAGCGACATACATGTCGAACCCTTTGAACACGTGTTCAAGGTTCGCTTCCGCGTCGATGGCGTGCTGCATCTGGTGCAGACCCAGCCGCGTGTCCGCTTTGATGCGGTTGCCTCGCGCGTGAAGCTGGTGTCGGGCATGGACATCGCCGAGCGTCGCCTGCCGCAGGATGGCCGCCAGACCATACGCTTTGCCGGCGAGGAAGTGGATTTGCGCGTGTCCAGCCTGCCAGGCGCATGGGGCGAGTCGCTGGTGCTTCGTCTCCTGCGCAAGCGCCAGGAACTGCCGACGCTCGACGGTCTGGGCCTTGAAGGCGCGCCGCGCACCGGCTTTGACCGCATGATCCGCGAGCCCAATGGCGTGATCCTCGTGACCGGTCCGACCGGCTCGGGCAAATCGACCACGCTCTACCGGGCGCTCGAACTGGTCAATGATGGCGAACGCAAGATCATCACGATCGAGGATCCGGTCGAGTATGATATGGACGGGATCACCCAGGTCCAGGCGCGCGCCGATATCGGCTACAGCTTCGCGCGGGGCCTGCGCGCTATACTGCGCCAAGACCCCGACGTCATCATGATCGGCGAAATCCGTGACGGGGAGACGGCGCGCATCGCCATCCAGGCCGCTCTGACCGGCCACCTCGTCTTTTCCACCCTGCACACCAATTCGGCGATGGCCGCCATTGAGCGGCTTGTCGACCTCGGTGTGGAATCTTTCCTGGTCTCGGCTGCCTTGCGCGGACTGATGGCCCAGCGGCTGGTGCGCCGCCTGTGCGATCATTGTGCGGTGCCGGCCTCGCCGGATGAGATTCTCATCGCCGAGAGTCTTCTCGGCCAGTCCGGCAGGGACGGTGCCCTCTGGCCGGCCGGCACCTTTGACGCCCCCGCGTACTGGCGCGTGCCGCGAGGATGCGATCACTGCCGCGGGCAGGGCTATCAGGGCCGCGTTGCGGTCTATGAAGCGGCCTTCATCGACGGAGCCTTGCGTGAGGCGGTCGCCCGCCATGCGCCGTCTCGGGATCTGATGGCCGCCGCCCGCGAGGCAGGCTTCCTGACCATGCTGGAGGACGGCATGCTGAAGGCGCGGGCGGGCCTTACCTCTGTGGCGGAAATAATGCGTGTGCTGGGGGGCGGACCGGAAGTCGTTATCGACGAGGCGCCTGCCGCCCGCCTGAGTGCACACAGCTAGGACAGGCGGCATCATGAGCGGGGCATACCGGTATAAAGGCCTGCGGCCCGACGGGCGGACGGTCGAGGGACAGATAACAGCGTCCAGTGAACAGGACGCTGTGACCCAACTCGCCAGTCAACGCATCCACGCCTTCGAAGTGGTGCCGGATACTGCCAACCGCCGCCGCTTCGTCCGGCGCAAGGCTGGCGCGCGCGACCGGGTGCGTGTGCTGCGCCAGCTCTCCATGCTGGTGCGGGCAGGCGCTCCGCTTCTGACCTGCTTTGACAGCCTGCTGGAAGATGAGCCCTGCCTTGAAATACATGACAAGCTGAGGTCCATCCGCTCTGACCTCAGGGGCGGCGGCCGGCTGTCATTGGCGTTGTCACGCCATTTCCCCGATCTGCCAGACTATGCACCCCGCCTCGTGGAGCTCGGGGAGGCGACGGGCTCGCTGGCTGAACGCCTGGCCGAAGTGTCAGGACAGATGGAGCGTGACCTTGCGGCTGCGGAGGAGTTGCGCAATGCGCTGGCCTACCCCGCATTTCTGGCATTCGCAGGGGTCGGCGCCGTGCTGTTCATCTTCATGGTGGTGGTGCCCCGCTTCTCCGCGCTGCTCAGTGAGGCACGCGGCGAGATACCCCTGGTTTCACGCATCGTGCTCAGTATCGGCCAGGCGGTGAGCGAGCATTCCGTCCTGGTGCTGGCAGGGCTTGCCTTGCTGGTAGTTGCCGGCATCCGGATCGTCAGCCTGTCCTCGACCCGGCAGGCGCTTGTCGGAGTCGCGTTCCGGACACCGGTTCTGGGCCGGTTCCTCAATGCCTCCGATACTGCGCGCTGGGCGCGTGTGACCGGCACCGCGCTTGCCGCCGGAGCGAGCCTGCTCGACGCACTGACCCTCGCCGAACGGGGCGTGATGTCAGCTCGCAGGCGTGAAGGGCTTGCCGAGGCGCGGCGGGCCGTGCGCTCAGGCGAGCCGCTGGAAGCGGCCTTGCGCGCAAATACTGATATGGTCGCCATGACCCTCAACCTCATCCGCACCGGGCGTCTGTCCGGCGCTATGGCGGACATGTTGCTGTTCGTGGCCGAAAGCGGTGAGCAGCAGGCACGAAACCTCAGCAAGCGCCTGACATCGCTGGCAGAGCCGCTGGCGATAGCATTCATTGCCTCGATCATCGGCCTAATCGTTGTCAGCCTCGTCCTGGCCATGTCCAGCCTTTACAGCTTCGATATCAACTGATGCATCCGGATCCGTCCATGTCTGCGCCCGTTATTGCGATCGGCGGCATAGGAGGTAGCGGAACACGTGCCTGCGCGCAGGTTCTGCTCAATGCAGGCTACCATCTTGGGGCGGACCTGAATGATGCCCTAGACAACCTCACATTCACGCTGATGTTCAAGCGGCATTCGGCTCTGATGTGGAACCACACGACATTTGAGTCCTACCTGTCAGCTTTTCTCAGCCATCTGAGGACCGGCCGCCTGCCCGACGGTATCGCTCAAGAGCTGGCCGATATTCCGGCCGCTGGCAGGGCCGGGCACAGTGCGGACTGGCTGGCCGGGCGGCTAGCCCGTGCGCGGGCTTCCGTCTCAATGCCGCATGGCAAACCGCTAGGCTGGAAGGAGCCGAATACACATATTTTCATAGAAAGAATTCTAGAAATAACAAAGGAGCTGAAATATGTACACATTATTAGAGATTATAAATACATGACATCCAGCAAGAATAACAACCAAATTAAAAATTGGTCGTCTATATTACTTGATCTGGACGGGGCGTATGAGGGCGCAAGCATTTTACGGTACTGGTTCGCGGTTCAGGAGCGAATGATCGGAATATACAAACGGTTTCCTGACCGTGTGATGTTTTTGAGCTATGATCGACTGAGCGAGACCCCTCAGGAGCAGATCGGCGCACTGCTCCGGTTTTGTGAAACGCCGACAGCAGGCGAACTGTCCGAGCTTACGACGGGGTTGGACTTTGTACCCGCAACTAGGCCAACCGCAGACATATCGTTGGACGCCAAGCAGTCCGCCGTGCTGGCTGAAACGCTCGCGATCTGCGCCTAGCGGTGGGGCGGCGGAGGTCCTGCCCGCAGCGGTTCGCTAATACAAGACCACCAATGGTCCAGCATTAATGGCGCAAGCCAGCGGTCGCGCCAATCCGGCCCGGACTGAAACCGGGAGATGATGTCTGTGCGTGCGGCACGAAGACGGGCAAGGTCGAGCGCTTCGGGTTGCCACTCATCCACGTAAATGACGGGCAAGCTGGAGTATGCTTCTGTTGTGGCATTACGCCGGATTATCGGAACGGCCCCGTTAAGCAGAGCCAGCCAGGCTTTGGGCGACGGATCCAATCCGCCTCCCTCGACACAGAGAACGAAGCTGTGCCGCTGAAGGAGATTTAGAAATTCTAGCTCAGGTACTTCCTCTCCGGGACAGTGGGTCCAGCTCGCCCAATGCGTGGCTGCGATCACGTTCACCGATTTTCGCAGTTCCCACTGATCGCCTTCGCGCACCCTGTGAGCGCACAGAGCGGTAAGCGACCGGGAACCGAGCGACGAAAACCGGGGCCGGTGCCATGATGTCTCATCCCCGGTATTGAGAAGGCCAAGGGGTAGTGGTGAAAGTCTGGCGAGGTCTTGAGTGTCGAGGTTTTCTGCCCACCAGTGGAGTAGAAGCGGGTGGTTTCGAATCTTCTCGATAATGTCCTGCAGCTTCTTGCCGAATGACGGCCAGCGCAGGTCGACCTGGCGCGGAATCGTTGCATCCTCCGAGCCTGAGACGAGCACAAATGGACGAGTTAGCTGTGGCAGGATCTCAATAGCAAAACGCTCAATAGCCATGGCGGGTGAGCGTAACGACAAAAATAGACTTTGTGGCGCCTGATGAGGCGGCGTCTGTTTGATGAGGTGAACATGCGGTTCTTGCGTATCGCTGAGAAACACCCAGTCACACCGCTTCGCAATACCTGTAATCTGATATTTATCCGCGCCTTGGTGTTTGGGAAACAGCCGCGTGCTGTGCGGTTCGGCTCCATGACTCGCATCGCAATCCGCTGGCCCCATTTGTCCATGGCCGCTCAGGCTGCTGCTCGTGCTTGGAGCGCCCGATAGAGATCCAGTGTTTCCTCGGGCAGGGTTAGTTGGTTGTCAGCTTCCGAGGTGGGAATCTCCGGATCATAGAAGCTGTTAGCGTACGGTGCCTTCAGTCCTACCATCTTAATAATGGCGTACAGCTTTGGTCGCATCAGAGCTTCAACCGGTGAAAACTCGATGATTGGCAGGTCAAGAACGTCAGTCCACTCCAGAAGTTTCTGATTGTATACCGTCCAGATGTGCAAGCCCTTTGCGATGGAAAATCCATTACGCTGCTGCAGGGATTTCGCTACAGCGGCAGGATGCCGGAATATCCCGGCTGCTTGCAGTTCTGGGCACACTTCCAGCCATCCATGAAGGGTGAACAGTGTGCGGGGATCTTTAAATCCCCAGATGCTTTGACTCTTGCGTGACTCGATAAAAAGGTCACGCACGGACTCGTGGAGCTTGCCCCACACCGGTTTGGGCGGGGGATTGTCCCAGCTGCCACCATTGGTACGCAGCAGGTCTTCATGCATGTAGAGCAGGGAAGGCGCTTCCTGCAGGCCTTTTGGATTGGAGCGGATGCTGTGGTCCAGAACCTGACCGAGGTAGAGACCCGCTTCCCGAAGTGACCCGCACAGCGCGCTGGTTCCACTGCGGTGCATTCCCAGGACGACAATAGCCTGTGATGCGCCAGCTTCCAAACTGCTGTCCGGTATCTTTCGAGGTTTCGCGCTGTAATTCACCTGTTTTGCCTCGTTCAGAAGTTCAACAGCTTGTCCGCCAAGCGTTTCAGGGGGGCACTCAGGGGCCATCTGCGCCCTTGGAACGTGGCATATAGTTGAGGATTGAACGGGTTGCGGTCAAGTTGCTGAAAGTGCTTTTGAAGCAGGTCGTTCCGCACAAATATGACATCGCATTGCCAGAAAGCGTCGTCATAATAACAAGGTTCCACGACATCAAATACGCGGAAGCCCGCTTGGGTCACAGCGCCAACGCGTTCAGCAAGCGTATCACCAGTGCATTCCACAATAACAACCGAGCAATTTTTCAGCGTGTACGCTGCGCCCTCCAAAACATCCATTTCACGTCCGTCTATGTCAATTTTCAATAGAAATGGGCCTTGCAAGGCATTGTTTTCTATATATTTATCCAGTGTGATGACAACAACTTCGCGTTCGCCAGGTCCGCCTGTAGCTCTCTCGTCGATTAATGACGCTCG
>CAZCEG010000008.1:12499-20852 GCA_964497275.1 uncultured Oceanicaulis sp. | reverse complement strand
GGCACAGGCGCTGCAGCTGATAGATGCCCGGCTGGGGCTGCCCGCATGAGTGAGGATGTCATTCCCGAAGCCGATGCGGAACCGGGGCTTGCCCATCCGCGCCAGGTGCACTCCCTCTTCGGCCATGAGGCCGAGGAGGAAGCCGCTGCCGCCGCCATCGCCTCTGGCCGCATGCACCATGCCTGGATGATCTGCGGGCCGAAGGGGGTCGGCAAGGCGACACTCGCCTGGCGCATGGCGCGGCGGCTTCTGGGCGCGTCTGCTGACCCGGCACGGCCGCTGGCGCACAGGGCCGATGATCCTGTCTGCAAACGGATAGAGGCGCTGTCTCATCCAGACCTTTTGCTGATCCGGCGCCCCTATGACGACAAGCGCGGCAAGCTGAAGGGCGAAATCCCGATCGACGAAGCCCGCAGGGTGCCGGGATTTTTCTCGCGCAGCGCTGCCGAAGGCGGCTGGCGGGTCACGATCGTCGATAGCGCCGATGAGATGAACAATAACGCTGCCAATGGCTTATTGAAGATCCTTGAAGAACCGCCGCAACGCGGCGTGCTCATCCTCGTCGTCACCTCGCCGGGGCGGCTATTGCCCACCATCCGGTCCCGCTGCCGCAAGCTGGTCTTACGCCCGCAGGACCCGGACGCCTGCGCCCGGTGGCTGGAATCCGAGCATGGGCTTGGCACTGAGGAGGCCCGCAGCGCGTCGCAGATGGCGCTAGGCGCGCCGGGCAGGGCACTGGCGTTTGCTACCAGCGGCGCGGCTAGGCTGCATGATGATCTGCAAGCGGCCTTGAGGGGCCTGCCACGGCTTGACCGCAATGCAGTGGGCCGTCTGGTGGCCAGCGCCACCACCAGGGACGCCGAGGCACGCCGCGCCGTACTGTTCGACATGATCAGCGCAGAGGCGGCCAGCCGCGCCAAGACAGCCGCGCGCAGCGGCGATCATGATACGGCCGGGCAGTGGGCAAGTGCATCACAGGCCGTCACCAGCCTCGCAAGAGAGGCGGAAACCCTCTATCTCGACCCGAAACAGACCTTGCTGGCCGCCTTCACCCTGCTGGAAGACGCCGCCCGTCAGCCTGCCTGAGCCGAGACAAAGATGCTGATCGATTCCCACGCCAATCTGCACGGCGAACCTTATGCCGAAGATCTCGACGCCGTGCTGGAACGCGCGCGCGCAGCTGAAATCGGCGCGATCATCGCGATCTGCTGCCGGCTGGCGGACTTCGATGCGGTGAAGGCGATTGCCGAGGCGCACGATGATCTCTGGTGCACGCTGGGCGCCCACCCGCACCACGCCAAGGATCGCCCCGAAATAACCGCTGACCAGCTGATCGAGATGGCGGGGGGGCATCCGAAGCTCGTCGCGTTCGGCGAGACGGGCCTTGACCTGCATTATAATTACAGCCCGCTAGACCAGCAGGTGGCGAGCCTGTGCGCCCATATAGAGGCGGCGCGGCGTACCGGCCTGCCGGTGATCCTCCATTGCCGCGAAGCCGACACGCTGATGGCGGACCTCCTGGAGGAAGAAATGGGGAAGGGGGCCTTCAAGGCGCTGCTTCATTGCTATACGGGCGGAGAAGAGCTCGCCCGGCGCGCCGTTGATCTCGGCCTGTGGTTTTCCGCCTCCGGCATTATCAGCTTCAAGAAGGCCGATGATGTGCGCGCCATATTCCGCGACATCGTGCCGGCGGACCGCGTGATCATCGAAACCGATTGCCCGTATCTTGCGCCTGTGCCGCATCGCGGTTCACGCAATGAACCGGCTTTCCTGCCGCATGTCGCTGATAAATTGGCAGAAATCCGCGGCTGGACCGCCGAGGAAACCGCCAAACGCACGACCGCCAACTGCCTGGCCCTGTTTGACCGCATGAAAGTGCCCGCATGAGCGGGCTCTTGCGCGTCACCATTCTTGGCTGCGGCTCGTCTGGCGGTGTACCGCGCGTTGACGGGGACTGGGGCGCGTGTGATCCGGCGGAGCCGAAGAATTACCGCACCCGCTGCTCCATCCTGGTGGAGCGGGCAGACAGCCTTTCGGCCCTCGCTGGAAACATCAATACAACGACGTTACTGATTGATTCGTCGCCGGATTTCCGGCTTCAGATGCTGCGTGAAGGTGTAACCCGGCTTGATGGCGTGGCGTTCACGCACGACCATGCAGACCAGTGCCACGGAATCGATGATCTGCGTGCGATTGTCTACCGCCGCCGCGCGAAACTTCCTGCCTATATGGCTGATTTTTCGTATGAAAATCTGTTCTCACGCTTCGGCTATATCTTCGAGACACCGGACGGGTCGGGCTATCCGCCCATACTGGAGCCGATCGTGCTTCCGCCGGAAGCGGGTTTCGAGCTAGACGGGCCGGGCGGCAGGCTGAACGGCCGCCTGTTCACGGTCGATCATGGCGCGGTGCCGTGCAGCGGGGTGCGGATCGGTCCACTGGCTTATACGCCCGACGTGCTGTCCATGCCCGATAGCGCGTTTGACGCGATTGTCGGCGTAAATGTCTGGATTGCTGACGCTTTGCGTGACAAGCCGCATCCATCGCACTCGCATTTCGATCAGACTCTGGGATGGCTGAAGCGCGCCGAAGTGCGCCACGGCATCCTGACCAACATGCATATTGATCTCGATTACCACGAGACGCTCGCGCGCTGTCCGCACGGCGTGAGGCCAGCCTATGACGGGCTGAGGCTTGTGATCAGCGAGGCAACAGGCGAGATTCTGTCCGCAGACCCGGTCTAGAACCGCCTCAAATCTCAATATGACGGCATATTGCTTCTCATAATATTTATTATGCGACAACGATGTGCGGTCATCGCTAGCTGTATTGTTCCTCCTGCGCTTGACCCTCCCATGGTGGTAAGGTTCACGGTGCGCGCCTGTCGACCCCGCAGCCCCATGAAAGGATGCCTCCCATGACCGGCAAGACCGCCACACTCTACCGCATGGAAACGCCCGAGCATAAATGCCCCTACGGCCTGAAAAGCCGCCATCTCCTGCGCAGCAAGGGTTACACGGTGGAGGATCACCTGCTGACCAGTCGCGACGCTGTTGACGCGTTCAAGGCCGAACATGGCGTGAAGACCACGCCGCAGACCTTCATCGATGGCCAGCGCATTGGCGGATACGAAGCGCTGGAAGCCTATCTGGGCGTAGCGAAACCGAAAAAGCAAACGACCTACGCGCCGGTGATCGCCCTCTTCTCTGTGGCCGCCCTGCTCGCCCTGGCGGTTGCCTGGCAAATGCGCATGCCGATCGCGAGCCTGCACACCGTGGAATATTTCATTGCCATAGCCATGGTGCTGCTGGGCCTGCAGAAGCTGACCAATATCGAGGCCTTCGCGACCATGTTCCTCAATTACGACCTGCTGGCGCGGCGCTGGGTGCCTTATGGGCGCATCTATCCGTTTGCCGAGGCCGGTGCAGGCCTTCTCATGCTGGCGGGCAGCCTCATCTGGCTCGCCTCCCCGGTCGCCCTCATCATCGGCACCATTGGCGCGGTTTCGGTGTTCAAGGCGGCCTATATCGAGCGGCGCAAGCTGAAATGCGCCTGCATGGGCGGCGACAGCCGCGTGCCGCTCGGCTTCATCTCGCTGACCGAAAACCTGATCATGATCGCAATGGCGATCTGGATGCCGCTGCGCATGTATGGCGTGATTTAGGAGCCGGGCGTGATGAATATCGGAGAAGCGGCGAAAGCGTCTGGCATTTCGCGCAAGATGATCCGCTATTACGAGGAGATCGCTCTTCTTGAACCGGGGCGTACGGCCAATGGCTATCGCGTCTACACCTCTGAGGACATCCACACGCTGCGCTTTATCGGTGCGGCCCGGCGGCTGGGCTTTCCGGTACCGGATGTGAAGGCCCTGCTCGCCCTGTGGCATGACCGCTCGCGCTCCAGCGCCGATGTGAAGCGCCTCACCAACGAACATATTAAGGAGCTACGTGCCCGCGTAGCTGAGCTGAACGCCATGATCGGCACGCTGGAAACGCTGGCCGGGGCGTGTGATGGCGACGAGCGGCCGCACTGCCCCATCATCAACGCCATCGCAGCGCACGAAGCCGGTTCACAGCGCAGGTGAAACAGCCCAGCATGCCGGGCGAGTCGCTGCCCTTGTCTTCCGGCGCAGCAGCCCTGACAGCACGGTGAAACCCATGCCAGACACACCCCTGCCCGCGGCTTCCGGCCAGCACCACAACGCGGAAGCGGCGATGGAGCGCCTGCTGGCGATCATGGCGCGCCTGCGCTCGCCCGATGGCGGCTGTCCGTGGGATCTGGAGCAGGATTTCAATACGATAGCCCCCTACACCATCGAGGAAGCTTACGAAGTCGCCGACGCGATTGCCCGTAATGACATGGCGGACCTGAAGGGTGAGCTCGGCGATCTTCTGTTTCAGGTGGTCTTTCACAGCCAGATGGCAGATGAAGCAGGCCACTTCAATTTTGCCGATGTCGCAAACGCCATATCCGACAAGATGTTACGCCGTCACCCGCACGTGTTTGGCGAAGCTGAGGAACGCGATGCGGCAAGCCAGACACAAGCCTGGGAAGCCCAGAAAGCCGCAGAGCGCAGCGAAAAGGGTAATGATAACTCGGTGTTAGCCGACCTCCCCCTCGCCCTGCCCGCCCTGCTGCGGGCGTTGAAGCTGACCAAACGGGCGGCGCGGATCGGCTTTGACTGGCCTAACGCGTTGAGAGTGCTTGATAAATTTGAGGAAGAAGCGCTGGAATTGCGCCAAGCGATTGCCGCCGACGACACCGCCAATATCAAGGAGGAGATCGGCGATTTATTGTTTGTCTGCGCCAATCTGGCCAGAAAACTTGATGTAGACCCTGAAGACGCGCTGCGCGCCGCCAACACAAAGTTCGAGCGCCGTTTCCGCGGCGTTGAGCGGGCTCTGGAGCGGGCGGGCAAGGCCCCCGGCGAGGCTACGCTGGACGAGATGGAAGCCCTGTGGGAAGCGGAAAAGACGGCCGAGAGACAGGCCTGACGGGTATCGCAACCCGCAATCTGTACCCTCAATCGACAGATTCAGCCCCCTCATTCACGTGATCGAGCTGTCTGGCGAAGCGCGCCTTGAACCGGCCAGCATCGGCGGCCATCAGGCGCGCGCTGATCTGGGTGCTTCCGGTCTCGGGATCGGTCGTCTCGGAGATCACCTCGCCATGCTCGTGCAGCCAGGCGCCGATCTCGGTCTGATGCGGCTGCAGAACGACGCGCACCAGCCTGTCATCCTCGCCAAGCGCGGTATCGACGGCGGTGAGGAGTTCGGCCACGCCCTCCCCGGTCACGGCGGATACGGGCTGCACCGCCGCACGGCCCTTCGACGACGCCATGCGCGCTGCCCAGATCATGTCGTCGCGCGCGGCCTCATCAAGGCAGTCAATCTTGTTCCACGCCTCGATCAGCGGCTGGCCGTGCGCCGGGCCGCAATCAAGC
The DNA here is from genome assembly GCA_964497275.1 of uncultured Oceanicaulis sp. GTDB lineage: Bacteria > Pseudomonadota > Alphaproteobacteria > Caulobacterales > Maricaulaceae > Glycocaulis. The sequence goes on along the minus strand of CAZCEG010000008.1, from coordinate 15,409 downwards.
GCGCTCAGGACCTGCTCCACGTCAGCCTTGCGGCCCTCATGGTCAGGGTCGGCGAGATCGCGCACATGGATGAGGATGTCGGCCTCCCTCACCTCCTCCAGCGTGGCGCGGAAGGCGGCGATCAGCTCGGTCGGCAGATCGGTGATGAAGCCCACCGTGTCGGAGACGAGGACGCGCCGCCCTGACGGCAGGCGGATGCCGCGCACGGTCGGATCAAGCGTCGCAAACGGCATGTCCTTGGCGAGCACGCCCGCAGCCGTCAGCCGGTTGAAAAGCGTGGACTTTCCGGCATTCGTATAGCCGACGAGCGCGATGGAAGGCCAGGGCGCGGCCTGACGGCGCGTGCGATGCAGGGCGCGGGTGCGCTTTACCTGCTCCAGCTCGCGGCGCAGCTTCGCCATCTTGCCGGCGAGCAGGCGGCGGTCAGTCTCGATCTGGGTTTCACCGGGGCCGGCGAGGAAGCCGCGTCCGCCGCGCTGGCGCTCAAGGTGGGTCCAGGTGCGCACAAGGCGCGAGCGCTCATAGGTCAGGCGCGCCAGCTCCACCTGCAGGCGGCCCTCACGGGTCCGCGCGCGCTCGGCGAAGATTTCAAGAATAAGCCCGGTCCGGTCGATAACCTTGACCTGCCAGCGCTTTTCCAGATTGCGCTGCTGCACAGGCGACAGGGCGGTATCGATGATGACCGCCTTCACCTCCAGCGCATCGATGCGCTCTTTGAGGGTTTCCAGCTTGCCCTTGCCGAAATACGTGCCCGCTTCCAGCTTGCGCACAGGCTCGATGAGGGCGTCGGCAGGCTCCAGCCCCAGTGCGATGGCAAGGCCGCTGGCTTCTTCAAGGCGCGCCTCGGCCCGGCTGGAATCAGCGCCAGCCGGGACAGGATGGATTACGAGTGCGCGGTCGCTGGCCGTTTCAGGCGAGGTCAATCGCCCTCCCCGTTCCCGCCATCCTCATCAGCTTCGAACATCTGCACGGGCTGGCTCGGCATGATGGTCGAGATGGCGTGCTTGTAGACAAGCTGCACCTGCCCGTCGCGGCGCAGCAGGACGCAGAAATTGTCAAACCAGGTCACAATGCCCTGAAGCTTGACGCCATTCACAAGAAAGATCGTCAGCGGCGTCTTGCTCTTGCGAACCGTATTGAGAAACACGTCCTGAAGGTTCTGTTTTTTTTCATTCGACATGGCCATCCACCTTTTTCCCCACCCCAAAAAGGGCTGCACACACAAGGAGACCCATACCTAGCGGCGCTCACGCGTGGCTGCAATGGGGTTGATGGTGGTGGTGTCAGGCTTCCGCGCCCGCCAGATAGGCTTCGCGCAAGGCGGAGGCGAGTGAGCCGGGCGCGCCATTGGCGATGGGACGGCCATCGACGCGCACCACAGGCATGACCAGCGAGCTGGCCGAGCTGATGAAGGCCTCGCGGGCGGAAAGCGCCTCTTCCAGCGAAAAGGCACGCTCCTCGAAGGAGAGGCCAAGGCTCTTGGCGATACGCATGATGCGCTGGCGCGTGACGCCGTTCAGGATTCCATGATCGGCCTTGCGGGTGACCAACACCCCTTCCGGCGTCACGATCCAGGCATTGCTGGAACTGCCTTCGGTGATGAAGCCGTCCGCGTCGATCAGCCAGGCCTCATAGGCCCCGGCTTCGCGCGCGGCCTGCTTCGCCAGCACATTAGGAAGAAGAGACACGCTTTTGATATCGCATCGCTTCCAGCGTTCATCAGGCCGGGTGATCACGTCAATGCCTGTCTCGGCGCGCTTTTCCGATGCGGCCATGGAGAGCGGTCTTGCGGTGATCACCACCGTCGGGCGGACGGAGCCTGCCGGAAAGGCGTGGTCACGCTTTGCGACGCCGCGCGTGACCTGCAGATAGACCAGTGCGTTATTGAGCCGGTTACGGCGGAGCGTTTCCGCGAGCGCGATATCGAGCGAGGCTTCGCTCATCGGCATGGGGATGCGCAATTCGCTCAAGGAGCGCTTCAGGCGCGCCATATGGCCAGCATGGTCCTGAAACACACCGCCCTTGACCAGCCAGACCTCATAGACCCCATCGGCGAACTGGAAGCCGCGATCCTCGATCCCGATGGCCGGGTCATTGATCGGTGCGTAGCGTCCGTTCACATAGGCAATGCGCGCCATGTCCGCTCAGTCTCCACTGACGAGAAGGAAGATTACGGCAGCTACAGGCAGAATCTCCACCCGGCCAAGCACCATGAGCAGGCTGGAGATGATCAGTCCCCCTGCCCCCAGACCGTCATAGGCATCACCTGCCAGCGGCCCGGCATTGGAGAGCACGGCGCCGGATACGATGAAGGCCTCGCCCATGTCGGGCGTGTAAAAGCCGAGCGCCAGCGCGCCGGCGACCAGCACCACGGGATAAGCCAGCGCATAAGCCCACACCGATACCAGAGCCGCCTCGTCCACCGTGCGCCCGGCAAAGCGTGAACCGCCTACGGCGGAGGGCTGGGCCAGAAGGATGATGTCGCGCCCTGCCCTGCGCATAAGCAGGCGGATACGTGCCATCTTGATCCCGCCAGAGGTGGAGACCGCCGCCCCGCCCGCCAGCGCCAGCGCGATCAGGACGATCACCGGAATGCCCGGCACGTCGGTGCCAAGGCGGAAGCCGGAGGTCGTTACGGCAAAGAGTGCGTCAAGAAAGGCCGTCGCGCCCGCCGCCCAGCCACTCACAAGCGTCATGACCAGTGCCGCTGCCGCCGCCACGATCAGCATGGATCGCGCATCGCCATAGCGCCGCGTCACCCGCCCCCGGCTCAGCTGTTCATAGATCACCGCCATGTTGGCCGCGCCCACGAGCGTCAGCGCTGCCAGCACGAGTATCGCCGGGATGGGCAGCCAGTTGATGAGGTCACCGCCGCGCGGCACATAGCCGCCCGTCGAAACGGCTGAGAGC
>CAZCEG010000008.1:0-12489 GCA_964497275.1 uncultured Oceanicaulis sp. | reverse complement strand
GACAGGCAGAAGGCCTCGAACGCCTCTGCGCCTGCCAGCGCCAGAGCGATAAAGCCCACTGCCGTAACACCGGCATAGACCGCGCCGAGCCGGGCAAGCGCTCGCCCGAAATTGGAAAACAGATCGCCGCTTTCAATGGTCAGAAGCGAGGAGCGGCGGAACGCAGCCCGCCTGTCATCCAGGGCCGCCAGCACCGTGACCGCCAGGATCAGCGTTGCGAGCCCTCCCAGCCATTGCAGCATGGACCGCCACGCCACCAGCGAGCGGGGCATGTAATCGGCGTCTGTCAGGCTCGCGCCGGTGGTGGTCAGGGCCGAGACAGCCTCGAACACGGCCTCGACCGGGCCTTCAGCCAGCAGACCGAAGGACGGGGCGGCGATCAGCGGGCCGGTCAGCCAGCCGAACAGCAAAAGCCGCAAGGCTTCAGGCGCCCGCCCGCTGGAGCGCAAGCCCCGGGTGGCGACCAGTACCGCACCGCCGAGAAACACGCCGATGAGCAGGGTGGTCGCGAGCCCTCGCGCCGCAGCGGCCTCACCGATGAACCCGGCATAGAGCGCAAACGGAAACGCCGCCAGCCCGACGATAAGCCAGCTCCACGCCAGCGCCCTGATGGTTCGCGGCGACGGGCGCATGTCAGTAGGGTCTCAGGGTGGTGCGTTGTCCTCCCCCGTTTACGGGGGAGGTGGTCCAAAGGACCGGAGGGGGCACACTGGCCCGTGTTATTCCCCCCCTCGCCGCTTCGCGTGTTTGACGCGATGCGTCCAACCCCGCCCGTGAACGGGGGGAGACATCCGCGTCCAACAGGCGAATTGTTGTCGGCGCTTGGCTGGTTCGGGGAAACAACATGAAGCTTAAAAATACTCCAGGCTGACGCGGAAAAGCTGCTCCACCTTGGGCACCGCAGCCTTGAGCGCGAAGAAAATCACCCTGTCATTGGTTTCGATCACCACGTCATTGCGGCGGAAATAAACCTTGTCGCCCCGCACCAGTGCGCAGACGGCGACATCTTCCGGCAGCTCCATGTTTTTCAGAGACTTGCCAGCCAAGGGTGATGTGGCCAGCACGATGCCTTCAAGGGCTTCTGCCTGCCCGTCGGCGAAGGTCTGCAGGCCGGTGATCCGGCCCCTGCGGATATGCTGGAGGATGGTGGACACGGTGACGCCGCGCGGATCGACCATGATGTCGATGCCCATGTCTTCACGCACATCCTTCAGGCTCGGCTCGTTGACGAGGCAGAGCGTGCGCTGCGCCCCTTCACGCCGGGCCATGACCGCTGACAGCAGGTTCACCTTGTCATCATTGGTGAGGCAGATGGCGATCTCGGCATCTTCAATACCCGCTTCGCGCAGGAGACGCCGGTCGAGGCCATCGCCATGCAGCACCACTGTGCGCTTGAGCCCATCTGCTGCGGCCTCCGCGCGGGTCTTGTCAGACTCGATGATGCGCACCCGCACACCCGCCATGCGCTCCAGCGCGCGGGCGACGTAAAGGCCGATATTGCCGGCCCCGATGATCACCACCTTGCGCGCCCGCAGCGCATGGTGGCCGAACACGTCCAGCACGCGCGGCACATCCGGCCCGGCAACAGTGACATAGGCATCATCGCCCGCCATCAGCGGATCACGTTCCTCGGGGATGAAGACCTCGCCTTCGCGGCGGACACCGACAATGTCCATACCGAGGCCCGGAAACAGAGCGAGCAGCTGATCACGCGTGGTCCCGGCAATGGGCGAGCCTTCCTCGATGCTGAGGCCGAGGATCTGAAGCCGGTTATTGGCGAAGGGCGCAGTGGCAGAGGCGCCCGGCGTCTCCATGCGCTGCAGGATGGAGCGGCTGACCTCCAGCTCGGGCGATATCGTCACATCAATGGGCATAGCCCCTTGCGCGAAGAGATCGCGCCACGCCTTGTCGAGATAGCTCTGCGCCCTCACCCGCGCGATCTTCAGCGGCGTGTTGAAGAGCGAATGGGCGACCTGACAGGCGACCATGTTGGTCTCGTCCGAATAGGTCACGGCCACCAGCAGGTCCGCATCGCGAATGCCCGCGCGTTCCAGCGTGTCAGGATGTGCGCCGTGGCCGACGACACCGCGCACATCAAGATCGGTCGTCACCCGGTCGACAAGGTTCTGCGACCAGTCCACCACGGTGACCGAATTGCCTTCGGACGCCAGCTCGCGCGCGATCCCGTACCCGACCCGGCCTGCCCCGCATACGACTGCCTTCATGATGGATCAGGCTCCGCTAGAGGGTGCATCCTCGGTGTCTTCGTCCTTGCCATTGCCGCCAATGCCAAGGCTCTTCAGCTTGCGATGCAGCGCTGACCGCTCCATGCCGATGAAGGAGGCGGTGCGCGAGATATTGCCGCCGAAACGGCTGATCTGGGCGCGAAGATACTCGCGCTCGAAATTCTCCCGCGCATCCCGCAGCGGCAGGGCGATCATGCGCTCTGTGTCCATCCCGCCGGGGCCGTTCTCGCGGCCCACCACTTCAGACGGAAGCGCATCGAGCGTGATCGGATGGGCAGGATCACCGGTGGCCAGGATCAGCACCCGCTCCACATTATTGCGCAGCTGGCGGACATTGCCCGGCCAGCTATGGGCCTGCAGGGCCGCCATCGCATCTTCCCCGATCTGGCGCGGGCTGAGCCCCGACATGGCTGTAAGCCGGTCGATAAAATGCTCCACCAGCAGCGGAATGTCCTCACGCCGGTCAGACAGGGGCGGCACGTCCACCGGCACCACGGCGAGGCGGTGATAGAGATCCTCGCGGAAGCGGCCTTGCGTGATGAGGGCGCGCAGATCACGCGAGCTGGATGACAGCACGCGCACATTCACTTCCACATCCACACCGCCGCCAATCCTGCGGAAGCGCTGTTCGACCAGCATGCGCAGGAGCTTGCCTTGCGTGGCGAGCGGCATGTCGCCGACCTCGTCGAGGAAGAGCGTGCCGCCATGGGCCTGTTCGAGAAGGCCGATGCGTTCGACGCCGCCATCGGCGCGTTCGGCCCCGAACAGCTCCTCTTCGACCCGCTCCGAGTTCATCATCGCTGCGCTGACGGGCACGAACTGGCCAGCAGCGCGCGGGGAACGGGCATGGATGAGGCGCGCGATCAGCTCCTTGCCTGACCCGGCAGGGCCGGAGATCAGGACGCGGGAGTTCGCCGCCGCCACCCGGTCTATGGTCTGGCGCAGCTGGGTCGCGGCAGGAGAGCGGCCAATCAGCTCGCTATGCATTTCGGTGCGCGCGCGCAGCTCGGCATTTTCCCGGCGCAGCTTGGTCGCTTCCAGCGCCCGCTCCACGGTCAGCAGGAGCTTGTCGGACTTGAAGGGCTTTTCGATGAAGTCGTACGCGCCCTTGCGGATGGCGGCCACGGCTGTCTCGATCGTGCCGTGGCCGGAAATCACGATCACCGGCAGGCCGGGATCGGCGGCGCGCATCTCGTCCAGAAGCGCAATACCATCGAGGCGGCTGCCCTGCAGCCACACATCGAGGATGGCAAGGGCGGGCTTGCGCTGGCGCAGCACGGCCAGTGCTTCGTCCGCATCGGCGGCATAGCGCGCCGAATAGCCCTCATCCTCCAGCAGCCCGCCGATCAGCTCGCGGATATCGAGCTCGTCATCAACGACCAGAATGTCATGCGCCATACGTCAGGCCTCTTTGGTCAGTGCAACGTCATTCGCTGCGTTCGCAGTTTCTAGCAAGGGAAAGGCCAGCCGGACGACCGCGCCGCGTTCGCCATCGGCCCGCTCATCAAGCTCCAGACGGCCGCCATGGTCTTCCATCACGCGCCGCACGATGGCCAGGCCCAGCCCCGTCCCCTTTTCCCGTGTTGTCATGTAGGGCTCGATCAGGCGCGCCCGGTCGGGCATCGGCCAGCCAAGTCCGTTATCGGTCACCTCGATAATGGCCTCGCCCTCATCGATGCGCAGTTCGACGGCCACCTCGCCGCCCTGCTTGAGCCCCTCCTCGTCGAGGCGGGCGAGCACGCTTTCACCGGCATTCTTGAGTATGTTGCCAAGTGCCTGCGCCGCGAGGCGGTTATCGCATTCGACGACCACGCTCTCGCCCGGCACACTCAAGGGTATGCGCACGCGTGGTGACGCAACCCGCTGCGAGAACACCGCGCCCTCGACGACGCTGACAAGGTCGGAGGCCTCCATCTTCGGTGTCGGCATGCGCGCGAAGGCGGAGAACTCGTCCACCATGCGGCCGATATCGCTGACCTGGCGGACGATGGTGTCGACGCACTTGTCGAAAATCTCCGCGTCTTCGTCAGCAATCGATTTGCGGTATTTGCGCCTTATGCGTTCGGCGGAAAGCTGGATGGGGGTAAGCGGGTTCTTGATCTCGTGGGCGATACGCCGGGCGACATCGCGCCACGCCGCATTGCGCTGCGCGGAGACCAGCCGGGTGACGTCGTCAAACGTTATCACCAGCCCGCCATCATCATCGGCTGCCGCGCGCACATTGAGGTTCAACAGCGCACCATCGGCGCCTGGAATATCGATCTGGCGCTCCACCACATCCCAGCGGCTCCGGCGGGCCTCATCCACGATGGTGGTGAACATACCGAGCTCATCTTCCACCCTCTGGCCCGTCAGCGGTTCTGGCGAGCTGCCGAGAAGCGTGGCGGCCGAGCGGTTGACCAGCGTGATGCGGTTATCGGCGTCCACACCCACTATGCCGGCGCTGACGCCTGTCAGCACGGCCTCGATGAAGGTGCGGCGGCGTTCAGATTCCGCGTTGGCTTCCAGAAGCGCCCGGCGCTGGCTTCGCAGCTGCCGCGTCATCCGGTTGAAGGCACGGCCAAGGGCTGCGATCTCGTCATCATCGCGCTGAACCTGAACACGCGCATCCAGGTCGCCGCGGCGCACCCGCTCGGCCGCCGTCACCAGCCGGCCCACGGGCTGGATCACCCGGCTGGCTGCCCCCAGCGCAAGCCAGAGCGCGCCGACGAGGATCAGGGCCACGGCGGCGATATAGACGAGGATGAAGACCTGCCGCATCCCCTCTTCGCGCGCGACCGCCTGCCGATAGGAGGCAGTGGCCTCCTCGGCCGCCGTCAGCACGCCCAGATCGACATACCAGACGACGTAGAGATACGCGTCCTCATAGGCGGGCAGATTGACCAGAAGCCGCACATAGGACGGCCCGTCACTGCGCTGTGTCGGATCGCCGACACCGATATCGCGGCCACGGGCAATTGCGTACATGGGCTGTGACGGGGCGACAAAAGGCGGGGCGCCGGGGGCCTCAGCGCGGGCAAGAACGGTGGACTGGCTGTCAACGACATAGGCGGCTGCGAAGTTCCGCCCGATCGCCTGATTGCGCAGATACTGCGCGTATTCGATACGGCTTTCGGTCATCGCCGCGACGGCCTCGGGGAAGGACAGGTCGCCCGCCATCGAGACCAGCTGCAGCTCGGCAAGATTGAGCTCGAGCGGGGCCTGAGCCCGGCCGATCTCGGCCATGGTCTCCACCAGCGTGGTGACCCGCTCGCCGAACCAGAACTCCACACCCCGGCCCAGCACCAGCGCCAGCAGCAAGGCCATCAGCAGCGATGGGGCCACAGCCGCAATCGCAAACAGGGTCATGAAGCGCATGTGCAGGCGCGGCGCCGGCGCGCCAAACCGCCGCCCGAGGAATATCTGCGCGGCGCGGATGCTGACAGCCCCGGCCAGTCCCGCAATGATCACACCGGAGACGGTCAGCAGCGTATAGAAAATGATGGCCAGATTGCCGATTGCGACCTGTTCGGACACGGCCAGCACGGCGCAAGCAATCACACCCACTGCCGCGATGAAGAAGGCGGTGGCAAACACGGATGGCCGCGCAGACAGGAAGTTACGGCTCAGCAGGGTCGCCAATACGAACGCCTCTCGATCACCAATCAGGCGCTATCGTGGACCGAGTGTGACCAGATTTCAACGCCCAGTGTGGCGATTAATCCTCAGTTCCGCTGTCCATGCCCAGCGCCGCCATCCGCCGGGCCAGCGTATTGCGGTTCAGGCCCAGAAAACGCGCTGCATCCCGGCGCACGCCGCCGCAATGGGCAAGTACGGTTTCGATCATCGCGCGGTCGACGACATTGCCTGCCTCATCGGCTATCGCTTCGCTCTGGTCACTCAGGCGCGACGCCACGAAGTGACGCACGGCATCTTCCAGCTTTGCGCCCGTGTCAGGTGCGCTTGGCGAGCCTGTCGCTTCGCGGATGGCGGCAAGGCTCAGCGTGCCGCGATCACCTTGCACGGCGAGGCGCGCAGCCGTGCGCTCCAGCTCTGCCACCTCGCCCGGCCAGGGATAGGCATTGATGAAGGCGCTGGCATCGGCGCTCAGCGACGTGTCCTTGCGTCCGTGCTTGCGCAGAAAGTGTTCAAAAAGCCGCGCCCTGTCCTCGCCGCGCTCACGCAAGGGCGGCATGGCGATATGGCCGATGGCCAGACGCTCAAACAGCGGCGCGCAGAGATGATCGCGCACGTCCTGACTGCCCGTCACATAGAGGCGCGGCGCATCAGGGCGCACCAGCTGGTCAAGGACCATGTCCTGCACCGCCTCGCTCCACTTGTTGGCCCGGCGCAGCAGAAGCCCGCTGCCGCGCGCCTCCTCGAAGACGGCAGGGCCTTCACGCGTCAGCCGGTCAGGCCCGGCCTCGACCAGCGGCGCGTCACCCGAGGCGGCCCGGTGCAGGGTGCGCGCAGCGCTCGCCCGCCCCGACCCTTCCGGCCCTGTGATGAGCACCGGCACGCTGGCGCTAGACAGGCGCGCAATCAGGCGGAACGCCGTCTGCATGGCCGGAGAGCGGCCCACGAGGTCCGGGAAGGGATTGGCCGTCGACCCGCGCCGCGCCGTGGCAGGCGCGGTATCCAGCGCGCGCGATACCGCATCCACCAGGTCATCAAGGTCGAAGGGTTTGGGCAGGTATTCAAACGCCCCGCCCCGCACCGCCTGAATAGCCGTTGCCGCGGTCGTCTGCGCGCTGATCACCAGCACAGGCGCATCGGGACGGGCATGGTGGAGCTCTTCAAGCCTGTCGAGAAAGTTCTCATCCCCCAATAGCACATCAGCGACCAGAAGATCGGCGTCGCGCCGCGCCATCCTGTCTATGGCGGATGACGGCGAGGCGGTGGCGCGCACATCAAATCCGGCGCGGGTCAGGGCGCGTGAGATCACAAGGCGAAGGGATTCGTCGTCCTCCAGCACCAGCACGCGGCGCGGCGCAATGGCTTCGCGGTTCATGGCAGTTTCGCCCCTTCCTCACGCAAGTATAGCCGGAACACGGTGCGTCCCGGACGGCTCTCATACTCAACCCCGCCGCCATGCAGCTCCGCGATGCGCGACACCATGGCGAGCCCCAGCCCCTCGCCTGCCGGCTTGCCGGTCACGAAGGGGGAGAAGATGGATTCGCCCAAGGCCTCCGGCACGCCGGGGCCATTATCGGTGATATCGACCTGCATGCGCGCTTCCGGCGCGACACCGCCGGGGCGGGACATGCGATAGCGCGTTGAAATCTCGATTTCGCCCGATGCCGTCTTGCCGACCGCTTCGGCTGCGTTGATGAGGAGGTTCAGCAAGGCCTGCGAGACCAGATCACGGTCACCAATGGCGTCTGGCAGTGACGGGTCATAATGCTCGGTCACCATCAAGGACTGGCCAGCGCCCGCGCACACCGCCCGCACGGCTTCGCGCACCACTTCGTTCAGCGTGAAGGCAGAGAAGGGCTGGGGCGCGATATCGCCCACCTGGCTCCAGCGCCCGGCGATCCGCAAGGCTCTGTCGAGCTCTGAAATGATGATGCGGGCAAGCTCGCCGGTCTCGCCCTCTGCCTCGCTGGTGATCAGCTGGGCCGCGCCGCGCGCGCCCGCCATCGGGTTTTTCAGCTCGTGAGAGAGCATGCGGCCAAAGCCTGCCGCTGCGCTGGCGGCGGAATCGCTGCGCGCGACGACGCCTGCCTCCGGCCAGGGGCGGATGGCGATGCAGGCCCCTTCCCCGTCCGGCGCGGCATCAATGGCCGCTCTGCGCGCCTCTTCAGGCAGGCTGACACGTACATCATGGGCGAAGACGGCCCTGTCTTCAGCCACTGCGCGCGCCGCCAGCCGCATGGCGGCCTCGCCCCACGGACCGGCCTCAGCCAGCAATTCACCCTCCAGCCGCCTGCGCGATCGCTCCAGCAGGCTTTCTGCGGCGGCATTGACGAAGCGGATGCGCCCAGCGGCATCGATAAGGATCAGCGCGCTCGGCAGGAGCTCGGCTGCACGGGCGGAGGACGGCGCGGCCTCGCTCATGCCGCCCGGCGAATGCCGACCTCGTCAGGCAGGCGCAATAGGGCGTGGGTCGCCACCTCCACCGTGCTCGCCCGGCACAGCTCGGCTTTGAGCGGGCGGATCGCCTCTGCGTCTGGCGAGATATGGTCGATGAAGGCCGCATAGTGCTTTCGCATGCAGCGCACGCCCATTGCCTCGCCATAAATGGCCGCGGCATCTTCGGTCGCTGCGATCAGGCTCTCGATCATCACCGCAAAGGCAGGGTCGCGTACAGCGCCGCCTTCGGCCAGCGCCTTGCCGACGGCGCCGGGAAGCCAGGGACGCCCCGTCGCGGCGCGCCCGATCATCACCCCGTCTGCTCCCGACTGCGCAAGCGCCTCGCGCGCGGTCCTAGCATCCACGATATCGCCATTGACGATGACGGGCACGCTCACCGCCTCTTTCACCGCACGCACGGCGGCCCAGTCAGCGTGGCCGGTATAGAACTGCTGGCGGGTGCGGCCATGCACCGTGATCATCTGGACGCCCGCATCCTGCGCCCGGCGGGCGAGGTCTGGCGCATTGATCGTCTCATGGTCCCAGCCAAGACGCATCTTCACCGTCACCGGCACCTCGACTGCGTTCACTGTCGCCTCGATCAGGGTCAGCGCGTGATCAAGGTCACGCATCAGTGCCGAACCGGAGAGGCCGCGCGTCACCTGTCGGGCCGGGCAGCCCATATTGATGTCGATCACCTGCGCGCCCGCATCGGCGGCAATGCGCGCACCGGTATCCATCCATTTGGCTTCACGCCCGGCCAGCTGGATCACCCGCGGGGCGATGGCGGCATCGCCCTTCATGCGCAAGATTACATCCTCGCGGCCCTGCGCCAGCGTCTCGCACGCGACCATTTCGGACACGACAAGGCCTGCGCCAAAGCGGCGCGCCTGCTTGCGGATCGCATAGTCCGTCACGCCGGACATGGGCGCGAGCACGACCGGCACCGAAACCTTTACCGGTCCGATGGCGAAGCCATTGATGAAATTTGCCTTCACGGGCGTTGTCATGGGCTAGCAGATACAGTGTATGGACCCGCGCCGCCAGACGCCGTAACGCTTTGGCGGCGCGGGTCCGCCGGATAATGCCTCAAAAGCGGGATGTGATGATCGATTTTAGTGCATGCATTGTAGCCGCAGGCAGCGGAACGCGCTCAAGGCAAAGCGTGCCCAAACAGTTCGTGAGGGTAGCGGGCAAGCCGCTCTTGCGCTGGTCAGCAGAGGTGCTGGCCTCGCACCCGCGCTGCAAAGAGCTGATCATTGCCATCAACCCCGCAGACCGGGCTGAGGCCGCCCGCGCGCTGGCAGGGCTGGACGTGGTGTTCGTAGAGGGCGGCGCGACGCGCACCCGGTCGGTTCATGCCTGCATCCGGCAGGCAAGCCAGCCTTGCGTGCTGATCCATGACGCCGCCCGGCCGGGCATTGATCATGCGCTTCTGGACCGCCTGCTCGCTGCGCTGGAAACCCGTTCCGGCGCCGCGCCTGCCCTGCCCGTCGCGGACGCTCTGGCGCGCTCTGGTGAGGCCGGTATCGAGCCTGTGTCGCGGGACGGGCTGATGCGCGTCCAGACACCGCAAGCCTTCCACCTTGCCACGCTGGCGTCTGCGTTTGATGCTGCGGGCGACAGAGACTTTCCAGACGAGATTTCGCTGGTGCGCGCGGCAGGCCTGCAGGTCAGTCTGGTGGAAGGCGATGAGAGGGCGTTCAAATTGACCTATCCCGATGATTTCGCGCGCGCTGAACAGATGCTGGGCGGCACCCCCCTGCCCGTCACCGGCACAGGGTTTGACGTGCATCGCCTGGCCCCCGGCAAGGGCGTGCATCTGTGCGGCGTATTCATCGAATGCGGGCTGGAGCTGGTGGGTCATTCAGACGCCGATGTCGGCCTGCATGCCCTCACCGACGCGGTTCTGGGCGCAGCAGGTGCCGGCGATATCGGCCAGCACTTCCCCCCAAGCGATGAACGCTGGCGCGGCGCAGACAGTGCGCAGTTTCTCATCCACGCCATGACGCTGGCGCGCGAGGCGGGTGTCACGCCCGTCCACGCCGATGTGACCCTTATCTGCGAGCGCCCGAAAGTCGGCCCGCACCGCGACGCCATGCGCGCAAGGATCGCGGAGCTGACCGGCCTGCCGCTCGCCCGCGTGAACGTGAAAGCGACAACGACAGAACAGCTGGGCTTTACCGGACGCGGCGAAGGCATCGCCGCGCAGGCCGTGTTCACAGGGGTGCTGAAATGACCACCACCCTGCCCGCTGCCATCACCAAAGCTGCTGCGCGCCTTGTCGAAGCAGCCAAAGCCAAAGGCGTGATGGTCGCGGCGGCGGAAAGCTGCACGGGCGGGCTGGTATCTGCAGCGATCACGGAGATCGCCGGATCGTCAGCAGTGCTGGAGCGGGGGTTTGTCACCTATTCCAATGCGGCCAAGGCAGAGCTTCTGGGCGTGCCGGTGGCGATAATCGCCAATCACGGCGCGGTAAGCGAACAGACCGCCGGGGCCATGGCGCGCGGTGCGCTTCTGAACGCCCATGCCGGCGTGGCGGTCTCTATCACGGGGATTGCGGGGCCGGATGGCGGCAGCGCAGAAAAGCCGGTCGGTCTTGTCTGGTTCGGCCTTGCGATCAAGGACAAGGAAGTCCGCACAAGCCATTGTGTTTTTGAGAATAATGGCCGCGCCTCTATCCGCGAGGCAGCCGCGCTGGAGGCGCTACGCCTTCTGACCGAAGCGGTCGACCATATCTAGCGCGCCTTCAATATCGAACTCTTCCTTGCCGACCGTGGCATAGCGCTCGGCGGCCGCACTGCGGAAACAATCGACGAGAAAGCGTATGGCCCGCGTGCGGCTAGCATCCATCAGCGCATTGAGGACCGGATTGCGGAAGCGATAGCGGATCCAGAAATCGACCAGCGTTGACCCATCGGACAGCTCGATGAAGCGCCACTCATTGGCAAGATCATGGAATGGCCCCTTCAGGTAGGACACCTTGATGGTGCGCCTCGGGCGATCAAACCAGACGCGCGTGGTGAAGCTCTCACGCACGAAGCGGAAGCGGATGCGCGCCTCCGCATCCATAACGCCCACCCCGTCCTTCACATCGCTTTTCAGCACGCGCAGCGCACTGATCAGCGGAATGAAATCGGGATAGCGCTCCACGTCAGCGACGAGGTCGAACAGATCATCCGGCTTGTAGCGAAGGCGCAGGCGTTCGCGATGCTCTGAGGCCATGATCCCTGCCCGCTCAGACGCGCTTGCCGGCTTTGAGAGCCGCTTCGCGCGCGGCGCGCAGACGCTCAAAATCTTCGCCCGCGTGATAGCTGGAGCGGGTAAGCGGCGAGGCCGACACCATCAGGAAGCCCTTGGCGCGGGCAATGGCCTCATAGCCCTTGAACTCTTCGGGCGTCACATAGCGGTCAATGGCGGCGTGCTTGCGGGTCGGCTGCAGGTACTGGCCGATGGTGAGGAAGTCGACACCGGCAGAACGCATGTCGTCCATCACCTGCATCACCTCTTCCCTGGTCTCGCCAAGACCGACCATGATGCCCGATTTGGTGAACTGGGACGGATCACGCTCCTTCACGCGCTCAAGAAGCCGCAAGGAATGGTAATAGCGCGCGCCGGGGCGGATGGAGAGATAGAGCCGCGGCACCGTCTCCAGATTATGGTTGAACACGTCCGCGCGCGCATCGATGACGATTTCCGCTGCGCCGGGCTTCCTCAGGAAATCGGGGGTCAGGATCTCGATCGTAGTCTTCGGGGTCGCCGCGCGGATGGCGCGAATGGTCTGCGCAAAATGTTCTGCCCCGCCATCATCAAGATCGTCGCGGTCAACGGAGGTGACCACAACGTGGCTCAGCTCCATCTTGGCAGTGGCATCGCCCACGCGGCGCGGCTCGTCAGCGTCCAGTGCCGAAGGCATACCGGTCTTCACATTGCAGAAGCTGCAGGCGCGGGTGCAGGTATCGCCCATGATCATGAAGGTCGCGTGCTTCTGCGACCAGCACTCGCCGATATTGGGGCAGCCCGCCTCCTCGCACACGGTGACGAGATTGTTCTCCTTCACCACCTGACGGGTTTCGGCGAACACGCCGCCACCGGGGGCTTTCACCCGAATCCAGTCCGGCTTGCGCAGGACCGGCGTATCCGGGCGCTTCTGCTTTTCGGGGTGGCGCTGGGCGCGTTGCTGGCGGGCGTC
>CAZCEG010000007.1:0-21005 GCA_964497275.1 uncultured Oceanicaulis sp. | reverse complement strand
CGGTGCGCGGCGAGGCGCAATTCCAGTCCGGCCTGCCCGCGCGCGTCGCCCTGTTCCGCCTGTTCCATGACAGCTATGGCGATGGCGAGGCGGGTGCCCGCGGCGGTGCCGCTGGCCCGGATGCGCGGCTGCAGCGCCTGGAGCTTCACGCGCGTCAGGCGCTCCTGCTCACCGCGATGGAAGGTTTTTCCAACGAGGAAGCAGGCCAGATCCTCGCCATGCCGGCAGGAGAGGTTGATGCCCTCGTGGCGCGCGCCCACGCCGATATCGAGACAGGCCTGAAGACCCGGGTGCTCATCATCGAGGACGAGCCGATTATCGCGGCGGACCTTGAAGCCGTCGTGTCCGATCTCGGCCATGAGGTATGCGCTGTTGCCCGCACGCGCGCAGAAGCGGTCGCTGCCGCCTCGATGCATGATCCGCGCCTCGTGCTTGCCGATATCCAGCTGGCCGACAATTCCTCGGGCATTGATGCGGCCAATGACATTCTGGCGGCCAGCCCCGTGCCGGTCATCTTCATCACGGCCTTTCCCGAACGCCTTCTGACCGGCGAGCGCCCAGAGCCCGCCTTCCTGATCACCAAACCTTTCCTGCCCAATGCGGTGAAGGCGGCGATCTCGCAGGCACTGTTTTTCGAGGAGCAGTCACGCCCTGCGCCTGCCCACGCACCGGCCTGAAACCGCCCCGTTTTGCAAGGGTATCGAGGCATGTGGCCGGGGCTGTGAGTTTTTCACTGCCCCGGCTTGCCAAGCCCCTGCCTCGCGGCTAGTTTCGCGCGCCTTGACGAGGGGCTTTGCCCCATGTGTCAGCAAAGCGCGCCCGTAGCTCAGCTGGATAGAGCATCAGACTACGAATCTGGGGGTCAGGAGTTCGAATCTCTTCGGGCGCGCCATATTTTTCAGTGTGTTATACTAACTTCACCGGCTCACTGCCTGCTGGTGAAACGGTTCTTGAACCGGATTTTTTCAGAAGACTTTTTCTCGCAATCCCGGCCACCACACCGTTTCCGACTGACACCGCCTCTAAATCAGTGCAGAGGTGTCGTGAGTGCTGCGCCGTTCCTTAGGTGAGGGCCCTGCGCTTCTGCCAGACGCGTATCATCGGGGGGAGCACATGGCCGACCGCAAGTTCCGCCGGGTCGTCACCGCAGCCGACGAGCACGGCAAGTCCTATGTCCTGCGGGATTCACACATCACATCGGCGGACTTCCGGGCGGTGCACTGGTTTACCCGGCGCAATGCCGACGCCCTGCGTGATCCGCCGCATCAGGAGATTGCGAGGCTGCCGCTGGCCCCGCCCAAGGGCGCAACCACTTTCCAGTTCATCATCGTGCCGCCAGACCGGCCTTATGTGACTTGGGAACAGCTCGATGCGTACTACGCCACTGCGTTCGATGGCACCGACACGGTGCGCGTCGACACGCACCGGCATCCGGGCATGCACCGCACCGATACAATCGACTATATCACAGTCCTGCAGGGCGAGCTGACGCTTATCCTCTCGGACGAGGAAGTGGTCCTGATGCCGTTCGACACCGTCATCCAGCGCCATACAGCTCATGCCTGGGCCAATCGCGGTGATACGGCTGCCGTTTTCGTGGCGATGACCGTGGATCTCGCTCTGGCCGGAACCGGCCAGCCCGGTGAAGCCGACGCGCTGGAGTTCGCAGCCCTTTACGGGCTTACGCCCTCGGAGCTGGCGGTCGCACTGGCGCTGGCGGGCGGCGCCAGCCTTCAGGAGATAGCCAGCGAACGCGGCGTGACCATCAACACCGTGCGCACCCATGCGGCCCGGCTGCGTGAAAAACTGGGCGTACGTACCCAGGCGGACATCGTGCGCACGACGCTCCTTTTTCTTGGAACTTCCGCGAGAGATACGGCCTCGCCTCATCCAAATGGATGACGACGAATTGCGATGACAGGTCATGCTCCTCTGTATTGTTTGCCGCCCCGTGCGGCCCATGCAGGAGCGTGCCGCCTTGCTTGTCCGGGATATTCTTAAGTCTTGGTTACGTGGTTCGCTGGCTGCGCTTGCCATCGTTCTCGGGACATCGCTGGCCATGGCGAGGCAGGACGTTGCCGGGGGGACGGATCATCCGCTGATCGCCCGTTATGAAGGTTCGGCCATCATCGCCCATCACGCCAGCCCGTTTGACGCGTTCGATATTGCCACTGGCCCGCACACCAGCTTTGACCCAGCACTAACCAGCTACCTGACCGTAGAGGGGGCTTGGACGCGCTTGTTGTACGTAGCGCCGGAGGGTCGCTCCACGCTCGATGTAATGCGCAACTATACGGCCAGCCTGACTGAACTGGGATTTGAGGAGCTGTTCACGTGCCGGGGCAGGGAATGCGGCATGGGGCCGGACCCGGCAAGGGCAGGTTCCGCGCTCATCCGCTCCGCCCTTCTGCCGCGCGAGGATATGCGCCGTTTTGGGCAAGTGGTGGAGTTTGCGTTCACGCAAGCCCATGATGTGCGGTTTATGTCTGCCAGGCTCGACCGGCCAGAAGGGGCTGTCTACGTCTCTGTTGCCGTTGCCATTGAGGCTTTTGACAATTTCAGGCTTACCGCTAACCGGGCCCTGATCCTGCTCGATGTCATAGAGACCGGCGAGCTGGATGAGCGGATGGTACGGGTCGATCCGCCTGCGCCACCGGATACCCTCCCGGTTGCCGCCACAGTGCCCGAACCCGATTTTGGCACATTTACGCCGCCTGAAATCCCGGACCTTTATGTGCCGCCAAGCGGCGCAGCACGGGCAAACGCCCCGTCCCTACAAGACGTCCTGGACCAGGTATACAGCCCTGAAATGGAGGCCATGCGGCGGGAAGCCGAGGAACAGCTTGATGCTGTTTTGCGGGCAAGCGCCCGGCCCGATCCGGTCATCGCCAATCTCACCCCCGAAGACAGGGACGAGGTGATGGCGCTGGTTGATCTGGTCAATGACTTTGCCGCCGAGATCAGGGACCGGCGGGCGCGCTTTGATGCCGAATTGTTTGATGCCCGCCGGCAGGAACGTCTTCTGAACGAAGCGTTTGCGGCGGAGGGCGCCCGGCGCCAGTTCCGCCATGTAACGCTTGATAACCTGCCGACCGCCAGCAGATCGGACAGCGGCCCGGCCGTCCACATTCCCCCGATCGGCGGCGGAACTAGACGCGCCGATTACCTCAATCTCAAGCAGGATGTTGTGCATTGTTTCGAGAACATGGTCCCGGGCCAGGTCGCCTCACACACCATTGAGGCCTGTGCGAGGTATTGGGCTGACCGGCATCCGGGCGTGCGTCCGGAAAACTGTCTGTTCCATCCCAATAACACGTTCAATGACCGAGACGACATCATATGTCACACGCTGGACCAGCCACACGACTGGGTTCTGTCCAGTTATGCGGAGCGGGACTGGTTTGAGGACAAGCTCGACCAGCGCGTCACCGGGGAAGATGGCGAAGCGGTCCATTCCGGCACCCTGTCTGACCATCTGCGGGTTCAAAACGCCGTCTATTCACCCTACGCGTCCATTCTCGAGGCGCTATCGCGCTCGATAGGCCGGAACGAAAGTTCGATTTCAATCTTCACCATCGGCTTGCGTACGCACGGCGATTCGCGAAGGTTTTCGGACAACGACCCTGACTTTCTAGCGGCCGAACTGAACGCGGACAATGAATATGTCCTGCATCCCGCGATGCGTGAGTCGCTGGCGGCGATGCAGGACTACATGACCGAAGCGCGCGATAGCTGGCGGACCTATGAGGCGGCGATTCACCGCGAATGGCCGGTGCTGCATGCAACTGCCCTTGCCCGGCGCGACGCCTATGCCCAGAACCTGGGGCGGTTGCAGGAACCGCTTTACGCTCAGCTCGTGGAGGTGTGGAACGCCACACCGCGCGTCCACTTTGCCGCTCCCGAGATCTCGCCCATCGCCTTGCAGAACCTCCTACGCGAGGCACAACGCGAGAGCCAGACCCAGTATGCGGCCTTCGTGAACAGAAACACTGAGGCGCTTGCCGAAATTGAACGATTGCGCAATTGCATCCGTGCATTCGACAGTCCCTTTCGCGAAAACCGGATCGAATGGGATCGGAGGATATTTCAAAACCCGCTCTTCATTGTCGTTGAGGCTGCCGGGGAGCTGGAGCCTCACCCCGAGCTTTTGTTGCCGCTGCAACATGAACGGGGCCAGACCGAAGGCCTGGCCGTTGCCCAGCCCGCCACCGGCGTTCATAACATGCCCGCCTGGGGCGGGATCAGGCTGGCCGAATGCGGGTTCATCATCGGGCCGCCAGAGGACAGTGGCGGACTGGAGATAAGTGGTGCAGACGCTCCCGAAGATCCCACGCCCCTGCTTCGCCTCGCCATTGCCGTTTTCTCCGATGAGCCGGTCCCTCCGACGGTGGACGAGGATGGGCTGGGGCCGGAATTGACAGAACCCCGGTATGAACCTGTTGCCAGCATCCATTACGGTCACCCCGTCTATATCGAGGCCGTATTTGAAACGACCCAGCCCCTCGAAACCTACAGAGTGGCCGTAGAGACACCGTTCGGGCGCGCCGACGTGGTCGTCGAACGCACGGAGGATGACCCTCTACTCTATCGCAGCGGGCCGGTCGTTTTTGCCCACGCAGACGGGCGCAGCGCGGAGCGAAGCCCATGACTGAGACCCGGTTCCGCCTCCCGCCCATCCCGCTCATCCCCGCCGGCATAGGCGGAGCGGGCATCCTGGCCGTTGCTGCAACAGCCGCCTTCCTGTTGCTAACGGGTGGCCAGAGCGATGTCCCGCCGACTGACCAGCCGGAAGCCGCCACCACCGCCGATGAACCAACCGAAACGGGCGCGTTGTCAGGCAGCTGGATTGTCCACTATCCCGACCGGCTGCTGGGCCGCATTTCGGGCCGGGCCATTGTTTCTGAGGATGAAAGCGAGGTCACGGTCAGGCTGGTTCATTCCGTTACTGGCGAACGCCATACGCTGCGCTCCACCGCGGTCAACCGGTCAGGCAACCGGTTGACCATAACGCTGGAAGGCACCTCGCCTGCCGCGCCCTCCTCATACATGCAGCCCATGCCGGGCGAGATATTGCGCGTGGGCGAAGGCCACCCGCTTGACCGGCCCGGACCGGGCAGCGTGACACTGACGCTTCGTGACGCAGAAGCCCACGTGGAGCTGCTGGAGCCGGAGGCCCCGCCGCAAACCACACTGGAGCTGGATCTTGCGATTTCGCATGGCGCACTGTCCGGCGAGTGGGAGCAGCGCGTGCACCCCGAAACCGGGCGCGATGGCAGCGGTTCCGGCCGGCTGGGAGAGTTCTCCTATCTCGACGACGGGACGGGCCTTGCCGTGCAGCGAGGCCCGGAGATCTGGACGCGGCCCGAGCCTGTCATCCACATGGCGGTGGTCAATGCCGACCAGCACGGGCTGCTGACGTCCGGTGCGCCGCGCTTTCCCTATCCGTGGTCTGGAGACGGGGGAAGTGTCCTGCATCCTGACACCGCGACGCGCTATATACTCGTGCTGGGCGAGGACCTGCCCATTGAAGTGGGCGAGCCGGTCCGGCTGGATAGCGCCAGCGACACCATCAGCTATTATGTCCACGCCAAGCCCTATCGGTTTGACGACAATCCGGCGCTACGGCCCCTGCTGGATGCCGCGTGGAGCCAGATCGAATCCGGCCTGCGCCAGCAGCTTCTTGCCAGCAGCCCGTCGGGCGCGCTGACACCTTCTGATCAGGCGCGCATTGCACAGCTTCTGGCGGAACTGCGGCAGATGGATTTCATCCTGCTGCGTGCAGAGCTCGCGCCCGGTGCCCTGCCCGGAGCCCATGATTTCACCCTCAATGGCGCTGCCGGTTCGTGGGTGCTGCGCTATGGCAATATGACGGGCCAGTTTGCGTTTGCGCGGCCGCTGCCCGGTGGTGGCGACGCGACGGGCCTGAGCGAGCCGGTGAGCTTCGCGTTCGTGCCAGACCTGCTTTATCTCGAAGTGCGCACGACAGCCGACGTTCCGGTCGAGACGCTGCGCTTCCAGGTCTGGGTCAACGGCCAGCCCCATCTGTTCGATGGCTGGCGCGACATTGTCGCCTCCCGGCTGGAACTGACCGCCGAGGACGAAAACGATCTGGCGTTGCGCCGGGCGGCCGCGCGCGCCGCCGGTATTGACCCGAACACGATCCGGCCAGTGCGCACCTATCGCTCGCCACCCATCGCGCTGGTGCCCGCCGGGGCGGCGGGAGCCGATGCCGGCACGATACCGGGCGTGGAGCCTGGCTACCGGATACCGGTGAATACCGGCGATCTCGTGCGCGGCGTTCTGGCGACTCCGGACGATTATCGCGTGACACCCGCCTTCGCCGAAGTGCGCGTTGCCGCCTCACCCGGCGAAGTGACGGCCTGGACACTCGGGCCGGATGCGGATTCTGCACTGGGCTGGACCCCGGCCGTGGCACAAGCCATGGCTTGCGCCAATCTTCAGTTTGAGGTGCCGGTCGATTTCGACGCTTCGGCCCGCCGTGTGGCGCGGACCTTCACCAACACGATAATCCTGCAGGGCGAACGGCGGCAGCTGGAGATGCGCGTCGGCGATCATGCAGCCATGCTGGTCCTGCGCGATACCTTCATCGAGATGATGACCGCGCAGGAGCGCGCTCTGGCAGCCATTCACACCCCGGCCGCCATCGCTAGCTTCCGCGCAGAGACTGGCCCGGCCATCGCCGCGGACAGCCTCCACCCGCTAGGGCAGCTGGAGATTTCCGGCCCGGACGGCTCGCGCCTCGATTTCAGTTTCTCCTTCGGCGACGATGCTTTCTTGCAGGGCCGTTTCGGCCTTGATGCTGCCGCGCTGGCGGCGTGGCGCGAACAGGCCACACGCGAGGCGCTAGCCACCTATCTTGCCGAGACGCGGCGCGCGCTCCAGCTGGCGCGCTCTGTCAGGCCGTGCGGCGATGACCAGCGCCTGATCGAACTGACCGGACGCGGGTTTGACGGGGTCTACCAGTACGCGCTTGGCCGCCTGATCACGTTCCAGCCGACACCGCTGGCACCTGGCGATTACGCCAAGCCCGACCGGGCGGCGCGTGCCTGGCTTCTGGGCGTACCGGTGTTTGCGAACGCGCTGGAGGCCCAGCAGGCATACTCATCCGCCGACACCCGCGCCATCATCACGGCGACGTCTCTAGCCACCGGTGTGGTGGGCGTTGCCGGGGGGCTTGCCAGTGCAGGCCTCGGACTGCTGGGCGGGGTAGAGGCAGGCGGCGCCATAGGGGCCTTTGCCTATTCGGCGGCGGTGCTCGGACAGGCCGGTTCAGCCGTGGCGCTGGGCGCCGATGCCGTGGCGCTGGGCACGGCGGTAACGACCCAGGCTGCGCGTATCTACTCGGCGCGCGACGAAGTGCGCTTTGCCAGAGCCGCCGCCCTGTCGATAGGCACCACACGGCTGGAAGAGGCGATCGAGAACGAACCGGGCTTCGATGACATCTTCATGGAGCTTTACCAGGAGACGCTCAGCGCAGCGATCGGCAATCTTGATATCGCCTCCAATTTCGCCGTACTGCGCCGGTTTGGCACGTCTTCGCGATATGTCTCGCAAACCGGCGATCTGATCGCATCAGGCCGCCGGACGGCAGGCCAGGCTTCGGCAATAGAGCGCGGGCGCGAACTCCTCGGTGGTGCGGCTCCCGAAGCCAGAGTCGCAGGCGTCGCCCGCCCGTCGGGCGTGGTTGAGCCGCCCGCCATCGACGCACGCGCCTTCGATGCGGCTTATCCTGATGGCCAGCAGCTTGCCGCGCCGGTCAATGTCGATGCCGCTGCCTTGCGCAATCCGGCCAACCCGTCGCGGCTGCTCGATCCGGCCGAAGTGGCCCCTGATCCGGGCGTGTTTGGCGGGCGTGGGGGAGATACTGTCGCGGAAGGGACAGGCGGAGCGTCGGCTGCCAGCGCCCCTACGCCGGAGCCGCCGCGCACCGTCGCCGAGTTCGCCCAGCGCAACCAGCAGGCGGTGGACGCCTACAGGAACGCGCAGGCCGAAGCAGAGGCCGTTTTCGCGGCAGGCGGAGAGTTGACGCCCAGCCAGATTGCCCGGCTGGAGAGCGATGTCAGCCACTATATGGCGCAGTCCCTGCTGTCCGAGGCTGCGCGCGAAGCCCAGCGTGCAGGTCTGAGCTTTGCCGAGATCGAACAGATACTCGCGGGCCGCACAGACATTTTCAACCCTGTCACAGCGCGTCTCGCACTGGTGCGTGATCTGGAATATGCCGCCGTGCAGAGGCTCGGCTACGTCATCGTGCCGGAGCCCGATGCCGTCGAATTGCTCGGCTACATCACCCGCGCGCTCAATGAGGGGCCGGACGCGGTGGCCTTGAGCGGCATGGACATGGTGCGCCTGCGCCAGTGGGTCGACACCTACGCCGCCTCCGGCTTCGACTTCTTCGACGCGATGGGACGCATGGGCACGTTCAGCGATTTCGTCGAGACGGCCGTGCGCACCAATCCCGGCGCCGGTTTCGAGGCACTGACCGACGCGACCGGCATTGACGCCCTGCGCCGCGCCATGCAGCGCCACGGCCTCGTGGGCCGGGAGGTGGAGCAGGTCATCAGCAATACCCGCCGCAGCCAGCCTGCCGTGGTGTCGGGCTTGTCGGATGCACGGGCACGCCCCCGCGCCGATGCGGTTGATCTGGTGGCGACTGTCGCAGCCGCCCGCCGGACGGCCTCAGGGCTTGGCGAGGCGGCGCTTGACCAGACCGAGCGCGCGGCTCTGTCGCTGGCGCGCGAAGCGCTGGCGGAGACAGGTGCGGCTGGTGCCCGGCCTTCATGGGCGCGCGCTCTGGATGAGAACACCTACGCCTTCCTGCGCAGATTGTCGGCGCGCGAGGATGTACGCCGTTTCGCCCAGTCGCACCCGGCGCTGATGGCGGAGATTTCGCGCACCGAAGCCGGGCGCGCGGCGCTGATCCGCATGCCCCATGACAGTGTCGAGGCGCTGGCCGCGGAGGTGGCACGCGAGACACGCCGCATCCGCCATCCTGTGCCTGGCTTCTACGAACGTTTGCGGCCAGGCCAGCCTGATCCTGTGGGCATCCATATCCCCGAGCCACGCCGGACCAATTACCGCGATTTCTTTCCCGACGCCCCGGACCGGCAGTCAGTATCGCTGGTGGCGCAGGTCAATGGGCGCGATGTCGCCACGTTCGAACGCTCCCTTCTGGCACTGGAAGAGGGCGGCAACCAGCTCATCATGGAATACGCAATGGCCCGCACGGCACCGCGCTATGTGACGGGGCTTGATGTCCACGCCCTGCCCGATCTCGGGCGCACGCCGATGGCGACCTACATGAATGTGCGTGCGATGCAGGAGCTGGGCATCGGCTTTGGCGACCCCGCCCTTGTCAGCGTCAAGATGAGCGAGGTCTACAACGCCAATACAGCGCTTGAGCTTGCCTGGATGCGGCGTGTGTACGGCGAGGACAATATCAGCGACTTCCTGCGCCACACCCATTCGGTGCGCTACGCAGAAAGCGCGCTCAACCAGGCCGGCTACCGCATTACCAATGTCACACTCACAAAGCCGATCTCGCGCGAGACCGCGCGGCAGGCGGTAGACGGGTCGTTCTTCCACTCCAACCTCTCTGGCGAGGAGTTCCTGCGGCTATACGGCATCGCGCCTGACGAGATGATCGAATCGGGCTGGGACATAATCATCGACATCGCCCCCATCACGTTCTAGCCATGGTGGATGAACGCCTCGCTGGCCTACCCCGCCGACATGCCTTCTCTGGTCGCCACTTACGCCTATGAGCGGCTGGCGGCAGAGATGGCCGAAGCGCTCGGGTTTCCGGTTGTCCTGTGTCCGCTGGCGCGTGAGGCAAGTTTGCCTGCCGGCCCCGTTATCCTGCACGCCCTGCCGCTGGCGCGCCCGCTTGGAGAGGTTGCCAACCGGACGGTCATTGTGAATGCCGAGCCCGCGCACCTGCCCGCCTTGATCGAGGCACAGCCGCTGGCCCTCGTGACGAAGGCGGCCATGGCTGTGTGGCGCGTCGAACCGGAACGCGCTGCCTCGGCAGGTATCTGGGTGCGGCGTGATACTCTGGCGGATATCCAACCGCTTGTCGGTACATCGCTTGCCGAGCGGGCATCATTCGCGATGGTTGCGCCAAAGCCGGGGGTCGCTCTTGTACAAATCCTAAAGGGTTTGCTGACCCGCGGCGGGGCATGTTCCTAGTGGGGGGCGAGCGGACCTGTGCCTTTATGCCGCTACCGCAGCCTTTTTGACGGCGTCCAGCGCCCCTGAACCAGCCACTTGCTCGTGCATGCGCACGATCTCTACGTGTAATCAGGGTTTCTTGGCTCCCTCAATCAATTCTAGCTGCTGACTCTTTCACCGTGACCGGCTAATGGTGTGGCAGTGGTCGTACTACGCATCATCTAACAAAATGGCTTATTTTCATGGCGTTATAGAGAATGTTGATTTAGCGTGACCGCGAGAAGGAAGTTCTCACCATGCTCTTCCCTTGCGCTCCATATTTTTCAGTGTGTTATACTAACTTCACCGGCTCACTGCCTGCTGGTGAAACGGTTTTTGAACCGGATCTTTTCAGAAGACTTTTCTCTCGCAATCCCGGCTACCGCACCGTTTCCAACTGACACCGCTACTAAACAGTACAGTGGTACGTACGGTGCAGGACGTGTCCCCCGGCTCCTGCACGCCCTGCCGCTACTGGCGCGATGGCAGAGCGCTCTAGCCTGTTTGTTTACGCCTGCGGCGATCTGGCCCGGGCTTTCGCAGGCTCCTTTATGGCAGCGTCGCCACGAAAAATCCGGAAAATCGACACTTTGCTGCACCCGACCGGTATCGGCCGCCGTAGCTATCTGTAGCTCGCGAAAAAGCCAGGTGTGCTTTGCGAGCCCAATCGCAATCGCAATATGGCCTGGAGGGCTGATATGAGGATAACAACCAAGCACTGGCTGGCAGGGGTTGCCGCTGTCGTGATTTCGGGAGCGTCCATTGCGGTGGCGTCAAGCCATCGTGAGGCGCCGGGCATTCTCGGACAGCCGAGAGTGGACAGCACAGACTTCTACATGTTCCGCAGCTATGAACCCGGGCGGGAAGAGTTCGTAACCTTCATCGCCAACTATCAACCGCTGCAATTTCCTGGTGGCGGTCCGAACTATTTTCCGCTCGACCATCAGGCGATATACGAGATCCATATCGACAATACCGGTGATGCGACCGAGAACCTGACCTTGCAGTTCCGGTTCGACACCACGCTAGCAGGCGATGACGGCATCTCGCTGGAGATTGGCGATGAGACGGTGCCGATTCCGTTGCGGTTCGCCGGTCCGGTTGATGGTCCCGGCAGCCCCAATCTCAGCGAAACCGAGCAGTTCTCGATGACGCTGGTGCGCGGAGATCGTCGCAGCGGCACCCGTGAACCGATTGTCAATGCGGCAACGGGCGACGATGTGTTCCTGAAACCGCTCGACAATGTTGGGGACAAGACGATCCCCGATTACGACGCCTACGCGGCCCAGTTCGTTTACGAGATCGACATTCCGGGGTGTTCGGTGAACGGGCGGGTATTCGTCGGACAGCGCGAGGAAGCTTTCGCAGTAAATCTCGGCGCGATCTTCGATCTGGTGAACTTTGTGCCGGTCGAGGGTGACAGCGCACCGGGCGCTGGCGATGGCGGCGGCTTCCCCGGAGGCATCACTCAGGATCGGGCCAATGACGACCTTGTTGGCCAGTTCAACGTCACCTCAATCGCGGTTGAACTGCCGATCAGCTGTGTCACCGGTGACGGCAATGGCGTTATCGGCGGCTGGACCAC
This sequence comes from uncultured Oceanicaulis sp., assembly GCA_964497275.1. Taxonomy (GTDB): domain Bacteria; phylum Pseudomonadota; class Alphaproteobacteria; order Caulobacterales; family Maricaulaceae; genus Glycocaulis. The sequence continues at coordinate 9,193 of CAZCEG010000007.1, read as the reverse complement.
AGCGAGCCTGCCCCAGGCCCAGATCCGTGATCCGCTGCCCGTTTATAACGCCAACTCACTGTTTGGCGGTGCATTCGTGCAGCAATCGCGCCTGTCGGCTCCGCTGGTCAATGAGGTGGTGATCGGGCTGAACCAGAAAGACCTGTTCAACGCGGCACACCCGACGCAGGACAGTGCGCTGGCCACGTTCGTCACCAATCCTACCCTGCCAGCCATTCTTGATCTTCTGTTCCGCGACGCCGTGAATGCGACGCTGGGCACGAATATCGAGAACCTCGCCCCGTCCAACCTGCCACGTCAGGATCTGGTCGCTGCTTTTCTAACGGGCATTGAAGGGCTCAACCAGCAAGCTACTGTCACGGGCTCGGAGATGATGCGGCTCAATACCGCGATCGACCCGGTGCCATGGCTTCAGCAAAGCACGTTCGGCGTGGTTGGCGATGATCTTGCCGGCTTCCCGAACGGTCGCCGTCCCGGCGACGACACCGTTGACATTGCGCTGCGTGTCGTGATGGGCCGGCTGTGCTATCCGGTACCCATCGGCGGTGTCGACACCGATCTTGGACTATGTTCGGAAGATGATGCACCCGTCGGCAACGTGCCGTTCACTGACGGGGCTCCCATCAGCGCGGCCGAGCTTCAGAACGCCTTCCCTTACCTGAATTCGCCGCTGCCCGGTGCCACCGGCAGCTCGACATAAGCCATCAGGAAAGGAGTAAGACCCATGAAGCGTTCATCCATGCTACTCGCGGTGCTGGTCACGGGACTGACCGTGACAGCCTGCGACAGCAGTTCCGGCAAGGTCAGCGCTCCGCCGCCACCTCCGCCGGCTCCGGCTCCGCCACCACCTGCGCCCGCTTTTGCGGAGAATTTCGGTGCCGGGTTTGCGGAAGCCTTCGCGCGCGGCGAGTTCGACGAACCGCGCGAGGTCCAGGCGGGGGATATCATACCCGTCTCGTTTACCGACGATCCGCTCGAGATACCGCCGGAAGGCGGCTGATCTGGCCGATACGCATCCCGGGGGGCGCCGCATGAGCGGTGCCCCTCGTCTTTCCCACTAGCCCGTATCCGGCCGCGCCGGGTCCAGGGAGATCATCATGCTTCGTGTACTGCTTGTTGCCATTCTCTTCGCTTCCGCCTCGGACAGGGCTCACGCCCATGATTTCTGGCTGGCTGCCAGCAAGTATCATGTGCAAGCTGGCGACACCGTTGATCTCGACTTTGTGGTCGGACATGGCGCGGATAATGAGCTTTGGGACCTGCGCTGGCACCGCGTTGTTGCCTTGCGCAGTTTTCTTGACGGACGGGTGACCGACCGGCAGCGGGGTTTACGCCCGCTGCAGGGACGGGCGCAGACCGGTGACCGGCCCGGAGCATCCGTGACCCTTGCCGAGCCTGGCACGCATATTATCGCGTTCGAGAGCAACCACGCCCTCAGCGAGCTCGACCCCTTCGCTTTTGAGAACCATCTGGCTGAAGAAGGGCTGGAGCATGCCATTGCGTTACGTGAAGCGCGCGGACAGCGCGCTGATCCCGGCACAGAAATCTATGCGCGACGCGCCAAGGTTCTGATCCAGACCGGCGATGCCGTGACTGATGTCAGCCAACCTCTCGGACATACGCTGGAGATTGTTCCGCTCGACAATCCTTTTGACGCCGGGCGCAACGCGTCAATGCGCTTCCAGGTACTGTATCGCGGCGAACCCCTGCAGGGCGGGCTTGTCCGGCTGCGCAGCCTTGATGTCGGTTCGGCGTCCGCGCTGCGGTCGGTGCGCAGCGATGCGAACGGCGAGGTCATGATGCCCATACCGCAAACGGGCTCGTGGCTCGTCACGGTCGTCTGGACGTCGGGCCTTGAAACACACGCTGCTGCGCAGTTCGAGACGATGTTTGCCAGCCTTACGTTCGGCTACTGACCGGCAACGGGAAGAGCGGTGCGGGCGATCACCCGCGTTACAGCGGCACCATCGCGCCTGCCGCGCCATATCAGGCTGCTCCGCCGTTCACGCGACCCGCCTACCGTCACATCGATCTCCACGCTGAAGTATGACGACTGGTATCCAAGGCCCGGACCGGGAAGGATACGCAAGGCTGACAGCATTTCGCGATCGACATAACCCACCCTGTTGCGGCGCATTACCAGCGCGCGGGCTGCGGCGGCGTTGCCAAGATGTGCAGCCAGAACGGTCTCGCCAGCCGTGTTCATGTTCACGTCGGTACGTTCGGGGAGCGCCGCGACGTGCGCGGCCAGCGCGTCAATGTGCTCCTCGCTGAAACCCAGCACCGCAAGCGCATCAAGACTGTCCAATGGCCCGGCAGCCCTGACGAAATCCGCAATGGCTGCGATGTCAGCCGGAGTGAAGCCGGAAGATGCGGCGATACGCTCGAAAACGCCGCGCGCTGTCAGACCGCCTTGCACGAGGTTGTTCAGATTGAAGCGCGACTGCGCGTCCTCGATTCGCAAGGAGAATTCTCCCGGACCTATCGAGGTCCCGTCCTCTTCTACCTCGGCACGAAACTCCGCCCATGGCCGAGGATCGCTTAGCTCCCGAGCAAGGACAGATCTGGCCGAATCTTCCGCCCCGCGCGCGATCTCGAGCGCCTGACCCGCATCGGCGAAGCGCTGCGCCCGGATGATGGCATCATCCTGCGCGTCCAGCAGGATTAGCACGAGGCTGCCCGCCACTGCCAGAATGGCAAGCGTGTTGACCATCACGCTGCCCTGTTCGCGCGTGGACGGCCGGGTCATGGCGCGCTGCGATGTGGTGGGACGATGATGCGGCGGATGATGCCGCCCCGCCTGCCGGGAACCGGGCCGATTTCCAGGGTAACCGACACGGCAGCCGCTTGCGTATCCGCGCCGTCCCGTCCCTCGCCTCGCGGCCAGTCATCGTGCCAGCTACCGGATACATCGAGGATCTGCCAGTCGATGCTTGAAAGGTCTGTTATCAGTGTCTGGCGGGCCGGTCCGGCTGTACGTACCAGCACAGCGCTGGCAAACTCATAGCGTACGGGCAGTACGCTGGTATCGCTGCCTCTACGGTCGAACGCCAGCGAAGTTGTGTCTGCGTGAAGCGTTCCGGGAAGCGCATGCTCGACATCCCGCGTGATGACCAGCAAGGCGCGTTCAAGTCCGGCAAGCCTCTCCAGCCTGTCTTCAGTGCGTTCATGAACACGCGACAGCGTTGTGACAAGGACCAGACCCGCAAGGCCGATGACGGAGAACAGCAAGGTTGCGGTTAGAACTTCCACCAGCGTGAACCCCGCCGAGCGCGCGCTCATGATACGATCACTCCGGGCACTTGCCGGGCACCGCCGCGTTGTGTAACGGCAATGGCAAGGCCTCGGCGCATGCTGCCATCGGGAGCGAAGCGGAGCTGGCCGGTGGCCCCGCGCGGCGTATCGGGCACCATCGGCTGCAGCGCAGCCAGCATGGCATCATGAGCAAGCGCGGCAAGGTGCCCCGGCGCGGTGCCATGGCGGGACATGAACAGGTTTGTGAATGCGCTGCCGGCTTGCGGGTCAGGAAGACAGAACCACCCATCCTGCGGTGCCTCGCCTGCTTCTGCCGCCCGCATCCACTGATGCGTGCCGAGAAGCTGCGTGTTCATCGCCCCGGCATGAGGAGACAGGCGCGCTAGCCCGTTTCCGCCGGGCGGCAACAGAACTGCGTCTGGCGAGTGGGGGAGAATACCGTCAACGGCGCGCTCCTCCTGTCCGGCCGGGGCCTGCCTTGCGGCGACCAGCTCAAGGCGGAGCGGACGCGCGAAGGCTGCGGCAGCCGCCGCACATTGACGGCTCCAGATATCGCCATCGCCCAGAACCGCGATGCGGCGCACACCGCGGCTGGCGGCGTATTGCAGTATGGCCGCAACGCTTTCGTCAGGCGTTATCCCGACCAGCCGGATACCGGTGTTCAGCAGGGCCGGATCGTTGCCCAGACAGAAGACAGGACGTTGGCCCTCGGTCGCCTGCCATATGGCAAGAGCCTGCCTGCTCAGGACCGGGCCGATCACCGCATCACTGCCAATGGCGGCCGCGCGCAGTGCCGCCTGTGAAACCGAAGCAGAGGCGCTACCCGTATGTTCCACAGTCAGAACGGCTTGATCCCCGGCGGACCGGGCAGCGAGGCGGACGGCCCGCTCGATGTCGGGTCCGTCGGCAGCGACCTGGCCAGTAAACGGGGCGAGCAGGGTGATCCGGATGGCCGGCTCACGCGGACCCTCCGCTGGAGGGCCGAGGCGCGATGCGCAGCCGCCTGCAACGAGGGAAAAGGAGGCCCCGGATGCTATCGCTGTCAGCCGCTTTGCAAACTCACGCCGGTTCATTTGATCGTCTTTCTGTCCTCACCCGGCCGCGCCACGTTCTCGTGTGCACAGCAGCGCTTGCAATAGCAGGCTACCTTTTCGCCCTGATGGTCTCGGTGCCCGCACGAACGGTCCTCCCCCTCATAGACGCACGCGGGATTGTCGCGGATGCAACCGGCACGGTCTGGAGCGGCCAGGCCCGGCTGTCGGCTGGCCACGTGTTTGGCTGGCGGTTCATGCCGGCAGCAGCGCTGGGAAGCGCAAGCGCGGTATGGGATATCCAGCTCGAAAACAGCGACACCCTCCTGACCGCTCGTCTTCATGCGAGGCCGGGTGAGTTGCGGGTCGAAACGCTGTCCGGTGTGGCTGGATGGTCTGTGCTTGCTCTTGCGGACGGGCCAGAGGATACCCAATGCGATCTGACGGTGCGCATTACCGATGGCCGCGTGTTGCTTAGCCGCTCAGCCCTTATCCTGGAAGGAACGGGCCATGCGCCGCCGTCTACCTGCCGGACAGCCGGAGACGGGCGTACTGAGTTACCTGCTTTCAATGCCAGCGCGCAGCCAGAAGGCGCGCAGTCGCGGATCGTCATTCGCGACCGTGCCAATGCCGCCGAACCGCTCGGCGAACTGGTGATCGGCCCTGACGGCGCGATATCGATGCGTCTCACCAGCTCCGGGGCGTGGCTATTGCAGGAAGCGTCCTGACGCGCGAGCAGCCTTCATCCTCCCCATCCTGCAGGCGCTACGCTCAGAAGCCAGCCAGATCGTTAAGGCCGATGATAGGCATCAAAATCGCCATCACCATCAGCAGGATGATACCGCCCATGAGCAGAAGTACGCCGGGCTCCACTAGCGAGACCAGCGTACTGACCCAGCCGTCAAGCTCGTCCTGCTGATCGCGCGCGGCGTGTTCGAGCGCGTCTCCGAGATGGGCTCCGCTTTCCCCGCTTGCGGCCATGGCCACCAGAAGCGGCGGGAAGCAGCCCGCCTCATCAAGGGCCCGTTGCAGGCTTTCGCCTTCGCCGACCCGCTCTGCCGCTACTATGGCGCGCGCCCGGACATGGTGGTTGGGAACCACTGCGGCGGCTGTGCGCATCGCATCGAGCAAAGGGGCCCCGCTTTGCACGAGTGTGGCCAAAGTGCCCGCATAGCGGGCACTGTTCAGATAACGGGAAAAGCCTGAGAGAAACGGCAGGCGCAATGTCAGCGCATGCAGGCGCAACCGGTTGCGTTCCACATGCGCCCATCGCCGCAACCCGGTGAGGATCAACAGCAGGATGACCATGGCTGCCAACCCGTAAGCGCGGATAGTTTCGCTCAAGTCTATCAGTGCTCGGGTGAGAAACGGCAGGTCAGCGCCACGCGCCTGAAAGACTCTTACAATATCAGGCACGACATAGGTCAGGAGCAGTATGATCATGCCGCCTGCAACGACCGTAAGCAGTGCGGGGTAAATCAGCGCCATCTGGATCTTGCGGCGATTGGCCTCGCGAGTTTCCACAAAGCCCGCTAGCCGTCCCAGTACCTCGCTGAGCCGTCCGGCCTTCTCACCGGCCGCGACCGAGGCCCGGAAATATTCCGGAAAGGCATCAGGATAGTCAGCCAGCGCGCCTGCGAGGTTGCGTCCTTCGATGATCGCGGCCCGCACCGACATCAAAATGGCGGCCGGCCGCCGCGCCTGCATCTGCCGCGCGATCACGGACAAGGCGTCCTCGATCCGGACATCATTGCCCGTAAGTGTCGCCATCTGCCGGCAGAACAGGGCCAGCTCCCTGCCCGTTAGAGTCTGCTTTCGGAACGCCCGCAGGAGGGTACGGGCATTCCAGCCATTTGGTTGCAGTGTTGGCCGGCCGGCGGGGCGGACATCAATTGGCAGAAGCTCCCGGGCGCGCAGCTTGTCGCGGGCTTCGGACGCGCCGGAGGCTTCGATCACGCCGTTGCGGGTCCGGCCATTTTTGTCTGCCGCGCGATAATGGAAGGCTGTCATGTATCCGGCCGCGCCACCCGCGCGACCTCCTCGACGGTGGTGCGGCCGGACAGGATTTTGGCGACCCCGTCACGCAGCAGGCTCGGCGATTGCGCGCGCGCCTGCTGTTCAAGCTCGGCTTCGGGCGCGCCATGATGGATCAGGTCCTGCAAGCTACGTGTCATTTCGACAACCTCGTAAAGACCGGTCCGTCCCTTGTAACCTTGGCCCTGACAGGTATCGCACCCGGTTGCCCGCCAGATGGCCGCTCCAGCGGGAAGGACACCGCCCAGAGCTGCGCTGTCTGCCGGCGTGGCCTCTCCCGGCTCCCGGCAAACTGGACACAAGGTGCGCACCAGGCGCTGAGCAATAAGGCCGCGAAGGACGGGGGCGAGCAGATACCGCTCTGCGCCCATATCGACGAGCCGTGAGACCGCGCCGATGGCGCTGTTGGTATGCAGCGTGGAGAGAACGAAATGACCTGTCATGGCGGACTGTATGGCGGTGCGTGCCGTTTCCTTGTCACGGATTTCGCCCACCATGATGATATCGGGATCCTGACGCAGAATGGCCCGAAGACCGCTCGCAAATGACAGCCCGCTGCGAGGATTGATCTGTGTCTGGCCGATCCCTTCAAGCGCGTACTCGATCGGATCTTCCACCGTCATGATGTTGCGGTCACGCTGGTTGAGGCGCGCCAGAGCGGTGTAGAGCGTCGTGGTTTTTCCAGACCCCGTCGGCCCGGTGACGAGCACCACGCCGTCTGGCCGCGATATCAGGCGTTCGAACGCCTCCAGGTCGTGCGTTTCCATGCCCAGCAAGGCCGGATCGAGGCGGATGGCATTACGGTTGAGTATCCGCATCACCACCCGCTCGCCATACTGGGAGGGCAGGGTGGATACGCGCACATCGAGTTCATGTCCGCCAACCCGCAAGGGCACGCGTCCATCATGCGGCGTACGCTTGTCGGATATGTCCAGCCGCGCCATCACCTTGATACGGCTTACGAGGAGCGGCGCCAGCGCGCGCTCCGGTTCGAGAATATCCCGCAAAGCCCCGTCAATGCGGAAGCGTACCGACAAACGGTTCTCCAGCGGCTCGATATGAATGTCGGAGGCCTCCGCCCTGACCGCTTCAAGCATGATGGCGTTGATCAGCCGGACGATGGGCGCGTCATCACGCTGATCGAGAAGATCCTCGACCGCCGCAGCACTGTCGGCTAGCGCGGCCAGATCGCCTCCCGCCGCCGCCGCCGCATGAGCAGCCTGACTGGAACTCGACTTGTAGGCCTCGCTCAAGGCCCGCTCGAACTCAGCCTCCGCAAGGCTTGCAAAAACAGTATCTGACCCGGCCACCCGCTGGATTTCGAGGATGTCCTCAGGCTGCAGCGGCTTGGCGTGCCAGCACATAGGGGCCGTGCCTTCCCTCTCGATTACGACAGCGCTTACCCGTCTCGCGAAGCCATAGCTCAGCACCGGCCCATCGGCTCGAGGCATGGGCGCGCTCATATTGCCCTCCTGATGCGGATGCGCGCTGACACCACACCGGGAGTTGGCTGCCGCTCAAGGTCGATGCCGCTAACCGTCAATTCCCCTGCATGCTCGATATCTGCCAGCCAGTTGATCAGGACATCAAATGGCACCTGATCGAGGCTTACCGAGAACCCGTCTCCATCGGGTTCGAGACGCCTGATATTCAAGCCTGCTTCCGAGGCCGTGCGCGTAATGTGCGTAGCGGGAGCCTCGGCCGCGGCGCGTGTCTGGCGCTGAGCCAGCGCTGGTCCGGCCACTATCGCTAGCCCGATGGCCCGGTCCAGTACCGCAATACGTTGCCGGGCGGCCTCCCGGCCTTCCTGCAAAGGTTGCCAGACAAGGCTGTGAAGCGCCAGGACCAAGATTAGCGCAGCACCGCCGGCGATCGCCAGACGCTCCCGGGAACTCAGGGCGCTTGCGCGTTCAGCTGCCCACTGGCGCGCGCGCGCCAGCCATATGACCGCTCTGCCCGTCATGAGGCACCACCGGACAGGATAATGATTGTCGCTTCCGCCTGACCGTCGCGCGCGCTGGCCGGCCCCGAGGACGCTGCCAGACCAGCCTGGGCAAGCGCGCGCTCGGCAGCCAGCAGGCTGTTAAGGTCTGGGGCCTGAAGATCGAGCGCCAGTTCCTGCGCATCGTCGCGGTATCGCAAGGCGCGAACTGTCAGGCCTTCCTGTCCTGCGAGTGCGCCAGCTGTGCGCTGGAGCATGGCAAACAATTGCGAGCGTGCAGTGTCGCCAGATGGCAGGCTGGCCTCTATCGTCACAGCCGGATCGGTGCCTGACGGAATGCCCACCTCATCCAGAAGCCGGGCGGCCTCACGCTCACGTTCGGAGGCCATCGCGTCCAGCAGCGCGAGATCGGCCGCAGCGATGGCAAGATGCACTCCGGCACCGGCCAGTGCGATTACCGCTGCCGTGCGCAAGCCAGGCAGAACCAGATTGTTGCGCACCGCAAATTCGCCCTGGCGCAGATCGAGGCTGGGCGCAGCTGAGCGCCCGATGTCGGCCAATGGCTCTGTCTCGGCCAGCGGGGGGTGCCCTGCGGCAGCATGGATGGCGGCAAAGAGGGTGTCCGACGTACTGAAGCCGCTGGCGTCGGGCCTGCGGACAATCACACGCCCGTCCTCGCGGTGGATCGCCCAGCTATCCTCTTCCGGTACGGTTAGCACGCAAGGTTCGGGTATGAGGGCCGCGGCCGGTGCGCCTGCGTCCTCCAGCATCGCCATCCATTTCCGCATCAAGGAGCGGCTGACAGCAGCTGCAAGGAAGCGGCCTTCACCAAGGGCTGGCCCGAGCGCAGTGTGGAGCGCCTCGGGCGCCTCTGCCAGTAGCGGTTCGATAGCAAAGGGTAGGGCCTTAACCCGTGCGCGAGCCTGCCGCA
>CAZCEG010000006.1:0-21057 GCA_964497275.1 uncultured Oceanicaulis sp. | reverse complement strand
GTCTGGAAGCCTGAATACATGCGCCAGCGCTTTGAAAGCTGGGTTGAGGGCCTGAAATGGGACTGGGCGATCTCACGCCAGCGCCATTTCGGCGTGCCGCTTCCCGTCTGGTATTCGCGCCGTCCGGGCGAAGAGGGCAAGGTCATCGTGCCCGATGCCGCCGACCTGCCCGTCGATCCGACGACAGACCTGCCGCGCGGCTATACGCGCGACGAGGTGGAGGGCGAGCGCGACGTGATGGACACCTGGGCCACCTCCTCGGTGAGCCCGCAGCTTGTCACCCGCTCGATCAATGAGGATCTGGCGCTGGATATTGATGTCCACAGGCGCCTCTTTCCGATGAGCCTGCGCCCGCAGGCCCACGAGATTATCCGCACATGGGCGTTCTACACCATCGTGAAGGCGCTCCATCACGAGCAGACCATTCCGTGGGAAACGATCGCCATCTCCGGCTGGTGTCTTGCCAGCGACGGCTCGAAGATGAGCAAGTCCAAGGGCAATGTGATCGACCCGATCAAGCTCCTGGACGAGTACGGCGCGGACGCCGTGCGCTACTGGACCGGCACCTCGCGGCTCGGCCACGACACGGCGCTGGCGCCCAACGTGCTCTCTCAGGGCAAGCGCCTCGTCACCAAGCTTTGGAATGCGGTGAAGCTCGCCCACATGGCGCTGGAGCAGGCGGAGATTTCGCCTGTTTCGCCCAAAGCCGATATCGAGGCAGGCCTCATCACCCATCCGATGGATAAATGGCTCCTCGGCGAGCTCTCCGAGACGGTGGAGAAGGCCACGAAAGCCTTTGAAGCCTACGAGTATGCGCAAGCCTTGCGCGTGACGGATGATTTCTTCTGGCGCACCTATTGCGACAATTATCTGGAGATCGTCAAAAACCGCACCCGGTTTGAAGGCAAGCCCGATGCCGGCCAGATCTCTGCGCTGCACACGCTCTGGCACGCCAGCATCATCCAGCTCAAACTATTTGCCCCCTTCATCCCTTACGTCACCGACACGCTGCATGATGTGCTGGCAGGCAAGGACGGGGCTGACACGCAAACCCTCCATGCGCGCGGCAACTGGCCAACGCTCGATGAGCAGGCCGACAAGGCGAGCTTCCGCGCTGAGGGCGAGGCGTTTGTCTCGATCCTGGCCGGGGTGCGCAAGTTCAAGAGCGAACTTCAGGTCTCGATGAAAGCGCCGATTTCCGTGCTGACCATCGTCACCGAGGCCGACGGCGATGTCGCAAATGTGATCGGGCCGGTGGTGGAGGATCTTAAAGCCGTCACCAATGCGCTGGAAGTGCGCATGGGGCCTGTCAGTTCTGGCACGCGCACCTCGCTGTCACCCGATGAGCGCTTCACCATCGCGCTGGAAATGGCGCCGGCAGAGACAGGGAGCTAGGCACTACCTGCCCTTGTAACTTGCCCGGTTGGGTCCCGCGTTCCATCCTCTGACGCAGAAGAATAGCGTCAGGGGATTATCCATCATGCTGCAACGTGTTCTGGCCGCTGTGTGCGCCGCGGGCCTCGCCTTGTTCATCGGCTTTCCGGCAGAAGCCCGCCAAACTGACGAACAGACCCTTCTGGTCGGCGAGCCGTCCCTGCACGGGAACAGGCTCGCCTTCACCTATGGCGGCCATATCTGGATTGCCGGGCGCGACGGGTCTGACCCGCGCCGTCTGACCACCGATCCGGCCAATGAACACAGCCCGCACTTCTCTCCTGACGGCCAGTGGATCGCGTTCAGCGCCGCCTATGACGGCAATGACGATGTCTATGTGATCTCCGCCGAGGGCGGGCAGCCCCAACGCCTGACCTGGCATCCCGGCCGCGATGCGGTGCAAGGCTGGACGCCGGACGGGCGTATCCTCTTTTCGTCGGGCCGCGAGGTCAATCATGGCCGCTCCGCACAGCTATGGTCCATCGCGCCGGGTGAAGGCTATGCGCGCAAGGAAATGGAAGCGCGCTTCTTTGCCGGTGATCTTCACGCGGACGGCAACCGCCTTGCCTATATCAGCTTTGGGCCTGCCTATAATGCGCTCTATGGCGGCACGGCAGGCTGGCGCCAGCACCGCGGCGGCACCACGCCGTCGATCACGGTGCTGGACATCGCGGCGCAGACCGTCACCACCATCCCCGGCGAACGGGTAAACGACATCAACCCGATCTGGGTTGGCAATGATCTCTACTTCCTCTCCGACCGTGATGATGTCTCGCTGTCGCTCTACCGCTCCGCTGGCGGCACGGGCGAGCCGCAGCTCGTCCACTCCGAAGCGCCGTGGGATATTGTCCGCGCGCAGGCCCATGAGGGCACGATCGTGTTTGCAGCAGGCGGGCGCATCAAGGCACTCGATATCGCATCGGGCGCGGTTGAGGAGATCGCCCTGTCGCTGCGGGCGGACCTGCCGCAACTGACCGAGCGCTGGGTGGATGCCTCGCGCACCATCCAGTCCGCCTCGATCTCGCCAACCGGTGCACGCGCTATCTTCACGGCGCGCGGCGAGGTGTTCACCGTGCCGGTCGATGACGGCTCGGTGCGCAATGTTTCCAACACCCCGGCGACCCGCGAATACACCGCGATCTGGTCCCCGCAGGGCAATGAGATCGCTTTCATTTCCGATGAGGGCGGACGCCACCAGCTCCACATTATCGAGCAGCGCGGGTTCGGCACACCGCGCATCCGTCCGCTGGGCGGGGCTGAAGGCGCCTTCTATTCGCTGCGCACTTATTCTCCTGACGGCCGCCACATCGCCTATACCGACAACCACCTCAATCTCTACGTAATCAATGTGGAAAGCGGTGAGAGCCGTCTCGTTGGCACGCAGGTGCGCCGCACCGGTATCTCTCTGGATTTCAGCCCGGACAGCCGATGGCTTGCCTGGACGCTGCAGCAGAGCAATCACCTGCAGGACGTGGTGATCTTCGACATGGAGAGCGGTGAGAACCGCACGATCACCGACGGCATGGCGGATGCGGGATCCGTCGCGTTCTCGCGTGACGGTCAGTATCTCTACTTCACCGCCTCGACCAATACCGGCCCGCGTCAGGTGGGTCTGAACATGTCGACGCAGGAGCGCCCCGCGCGCTTTGGCATCTATGCCGCTGTGCTGTCGAGCGAAGGCCGTTCGCCCCTCCTGCCCGGAACCGGCGACGAGACGGACCGCTCGGCCTCCAGCAACGGCAATGGCAATGCGGGCAATAATGGCGCAGCAGATGAAACCGGCGATGAGCGCCCGGCATCGCAGCGCGGCCGCGATGCGCGACCCGTACGCATTGATTTTGACGGGCTGGAGCGCCGCATTGTCGCCCTGCCGCTAGCCGAGCGCGCCTATGACAGCCTGATGGTGGCCCATAATGGCGATCTCTATTTCATGGAGCGTCCCCAGCCGGGTGCCAGCAACGAGCCGCCGGGAAGTTCCGTCGTGGAGCAGAACCGGCTGCGCCGCTTCAGCTTCTCCGACAAGCAGGCTTCAACCGCGCTGGAAGGTGTGATCGGGGCCAGCCTGTCCCATGACGGACGCACCTTCCTTTTGAACATGCCGCGCGGCTGGGCCACAGCCCCGGTGCGTAACGAAACGCTGCGCACCTCCAATCTCAGCCTGTCGGGCCTGCGTCTGCGCATCGATCCGCGTAGCGAGTGGGAACACATTTTCGACGAGGCCTGGCGTATGCAGGCGCAGTATTTCTATGATCCCAACCTGCAAGGTCTCGACTGGCAGGGCGTGCGTGACCGCTATGAGCCGCTGCTGGAGCATGTTGCCCGCCGGGAAGACCTCAACGCCCTCATCGCCGAAATGATTGGCGAGCTGCAAGCGGGCCATAACCGCATTGGTGGCGGCGATATCTATCGTCCGTCCAGCACGTTCCGGCCGGGCTTCCTAGGAGCCGATTTCGAGCTGGCTGCGGGGCGCTACCGCATCACCCGCATCTATACCGGAGAGAACTGGAATCCGTTCCTGGAGGGCCCGCTGGCTGCGCCCGGCGTCGGTGTCGAGGAGGGAGACTACATCCTCGCCATCAACGGCCGTCCGCTGACCGACCGCGACAATATCTTTGCCGCGCTCGAAGGCACGTCCGGAGAACAGGTGACGCTGCTGGTCAACTCCGCCCCGCGCATGGTCGGTGCCCGCGAGATCATCGTGCGGCCTGTCGGCAGCGAGAGCCAGCTGCGCCTGTGGGGCTGGGTGGAGGAGAACCGCCGGGCTGTCGCCGAGGCAACCGATGGCCGGGTGGGCTATGTCTACCTGCCCAATACCGGCGCTGGCGGCTATACCTTCTTCAACCGGATGTATTTCGCCCAGTTCACCCGCGATGCCATCATATTTGATGAGCGTTCCAATGGCGGTGGTCAGGCAGCCAACTACATCACCGACATTCTCAGCCCGTTCCATCTGGGCGGCTGGCTGGATTTTGCCGGCCTTCCCTTCAACACACCGTCAGCGGGCCATTACGGTCCGAAGGTGATGCTGATTGACCAGGATGCCGGCTCAGGGGGCGACTTCCTGCCCTACTCCTTCCGCGCGCAAGGCATTGGCCAGCTTATCGGCACACGCACCTGGGGCGGGCTGATCGGCATTTCCACCAATCCGCCGCTTATCGATGGCGGCACGATGACGGTGCCCTATTTCCGCTTCTACACGCCGGATGGCGAGTGGCGCATCGAGAATGAGGGCGTGGCACCTGATATCGAGGTGCATCTCGATCCGGTGCTGACCAATCAGGGCCGCGACAGCCAGCTGGAGCGGGCTCTGGCCGAAGTTCTGCAAAGCCTTGAAGGGGCCGGACCGTCCGTTCCGGTCATCGCACCGCCCCCGCCGACCACGCCGGGGCAATAAGCTCACCCCTGTCAGGCCGCATCGCTCTGTGCGGCGCGGCCTGCAGGCAGGGTGAAATGGAAGCTCGCCCCTTCACCCGGGGCCGCTTCCACCCATATCCGCCCGCCATGGCGCTCAACCGCCTGCTGGCAGATGGCAAGGCCAATGCCGGTGCCCTCATATTCCTCGCGCCCGTGAAGGCGCTGGAAGGGCGCGAAGATTTTCTCCGAAAAGCGCGGATCAAGGCCGATCCCGTTATCGCGCACGGTAAAGCGCCAGTGGCTGTTTTCCAGCACCGCAGAGATGGTGATCTTAACGCCTGCATCCTTGCGGTATTTCAGGCCGTTGGAGAGCAGGTTCTGCATCAGCAGGCGCAGCAGGGTGGAGTCGCCCTCGATAAGCGGCAGCTCGCCAATCTCGATCTGCGCGTTGGCTTCGCTGACGAGGATATCGAGCTCGGATACAAGCTCGCGCGTGATCGCGCCCATATCAACGGGCCCGGATTCCAGCGCCCGCTTGGAGGCGCGTGAATAGGTCAGAAGGTCATCGATCAGGCGGCGCATCCGGCCTGCGGCATCGACGAGAAAATCGAGGCTGCGATCGGTTTCGTGATCAAACTGCCCCTGATGGCGGCGTTTGATGAGGCTGGCGAAAGCCGAAATCTTGCGCAAGGGCTCCTGCAGATCGTGCGAGGCTATGGCGGCAAACCGGTCAAGCTCGCGATTGGTCCGCTCCAGCTCTTCTGCGTAGCGCTTCAGATCGCGGGCCTGGGCAAGCTGCTGCGTGATGTCGATGCTGATGCCGTGGGCGGCGATGGGTTCCCCGCCTGGCCCATATTCAACACTCGCTGACGAGACGATATCGATCACCTCGCCATTGGCCTTGACCATGCGCGAGGGCACGTCACGCATTGACCCTGCCTGCATGACGGCGCTGATACCGCCGATGGCCTCCATCCGGTCGGCAGAGGCAGGCGTCAGGAAAGCGGTGTAGGGGCGTCCGATCACCTGTTCGCGGGTATAGCCGAGATAGTTCAGCCAGTACTCGCTCACAGCGATAATGTTCCCGTCCGGCCCAATGGACACCATCATCACCGGCGTGGTGCGGTAGACCTTGCTGAGCCTCTCGCGCTCAATGTTGAGCGCTTCGGCGTATTCGCGCTCTGCCGTGATATCAACCACCACACCGCCGGAGCGGATGGGATTGCCTTCGCTGTCGCGAGCCGTGATCTCTCCTTGCGCCCTGACCCAGCGCCAGCCATCGCCAAAGCGCAGACGGTAATCGATAGGGCCGCCAGACTTGCCGCTCATGAGATTGGCGAGCGCCTTACGAGCGAGCTCGCGGTCATCCGGGTGGATGATGCGTTTCCAGTCCTCCATCGCGACCTTGTCGGCCCCGATATCACGGCCCATCCATTCCAGAAGGCGTCCGCGGACCGATTGCTCGCCGGTTTCGTGATCAATGCTCCAGATTGCCGACAGGCCCGCATCCATCGCTTCGCCAAGGCGGCGCTCGCGCTCGATCAGCTCCAATTCGAGCTCGCGCCTGCGGGTGATATCGACGAGTGTTCCGATCGCTTCCAAAGGCTTGCCATCGGTGTCCCATGAACTGATGGCGCCGCGGTCCTCCACCCAGCGAAAACTGGTGGTGTCACCTATCCGATAGATGACGTTCAAGGGTTCCCCGCGGGTCATCCCGGTCACGCCGGTTTCACACAGATGCGCGTCTGCCGGGTGGATGAGGCGGCGCCACTCGTCGAGCGTCATCACCCCGCCATGCTCTGGCGGCAGGCCCATCACGACCTTCCCGAAATCGGAGAGCTCGACGATCTCGGTCGCGAAATCGAGCCGCCATGTGCCCTGACGGGCGTTCTCGAGTGCGCGGGCAAGCCGCTCCTGACTGGCGGCAAGACTGGCCTCCAGCGCCTTGCGGTCCCGGATATCAAGCACGATACCGGCGCAATCAGCGCGCAGGCTTTCCGGTCCCAGCCGGCTGCCCCGTCCTTCGGCCCAGATATACTCGCCAGACCGCGGATCCAGTATCCTGTACTCCACCGTCCGCACACGCCCCGGCGCATCCTCCATGATCGCCCTGACGGTAGCGTTGAGCGTGTCCCTGTCGTCAGGATGGACGAGGCTCAGCCATGTCTTGACCGGAATCCACTCCATCTCCCGGCCGAGCCCCAGAAAAGCCCTGATTTCACCGCGCGGCAGGAAGCTTTGCGTCTTGAAGTCCAGCTCCCACGCGCCAAGGCTTGCCGACGACAGGGCGTGAGAGAGCAGCCGCTCACTATCGGCAAGCAGGCGCTCGGCCTCCTTGCGCCGCGTCGCCTCGGCAAAGACACCCGATGCGCGCAATATCCCGCCATCGGCTGTCTGTGCGCTGATCCCGCCGCGCAGGCTGAGCCAGATCCAGTTGCCGCCCGCCGTGCGGACGCGATACTCGACATGCGCGCTGCCGGTGGTGATGAGGCGTTCGGTTGCCGCATCCATCTGCGCATGATCAGCCGGATGGACACGCTCCCGCCATTGTTCGATCGGCATGACGGTCTGGTCTTCCTCAAGCCCCATCGCAGCCCTCACAGGCCCCGAAAGGGTAAGAAGACGCGTCTGGAAATCATAGGACCAGCCGCTCAGCCCCGAGCGGTCCAGAACATCGGCAATGTCGCTGTCGAAGGGCGCTGCAATGTCATCGCGCTGGCCGGGCAATTGCTGCCAGAAGCCAAAGGCCTTGCGGCCCCCGCAGCTACGCGCCTCCCCCTCGCTTTCCGCTACAAGCTCACCCCAGCTGCGATACCACAGCCAGTAGCCTTCCGGGCTGAGAATGCGGAAGGTCTCGTCATACTGCCCGCCAAACTGCAGCCCCATGAAGGCAGAGTGGACACGCTCGGCATCGTCAGGGTGCACCCGGCCGCGCAAGACCGCCTCGCCAACGCGCATCGGGCCTTTGCTGCCACCGAGCACGACCGTGATCGGCCCGTCAATCTCCCCCTCGAGCGCGTCGAAATCGAACTCCCAGCTGCTAAGCTCCAGCCCCTTGATCGCCAATGCCAGCCGGTCAGGGGTTCGCGCAGGCCTCATAGTCGCGGCGTCGTCTGCCGCCACATCGTGCACCAGCCCGCTTATGCGCAAGGGCCTGTGGTCCGCAGCGCGCTCCACGACCCGCATGTCATGGCGCATCCAGACCCACACACCGGCCTGTGTCTTCATCCGGCAGCGCACGCTGATTACCGCCAGCGGATCACTGACCGGCCCCGCCAGCTCGCGGCGCATTACGGCAAGATCGTCAGGATGAATGATGGCAAGCCAGCGCGAGAGCGATATCGGCTCGTGACCCGTTTCGGACCCGAAAAACCGGTCCAGCAGGCCAGACACCACCACGCTGCGCGCTGCCAGATCAACACTGTAGGCACCCGCGCTGTCGGTCTCGAACGCCGCGCCGACGCGCTGGCGGGCCAGGGTCATGGCTTCGCGCTTGCGGCCAGCATCGCGCGAGGGTTCCACGGTTATCAGGCGCAGATCGGCGCTGACCGCGTTGACGGTCAGGTTGGCCGCAAAGGGCGCGCCATGGGCATCCACCAGTATGGCGAGCTCGCTCAGGCTGGCCTCGGGGCCTACCGGCCCGCGCAAGGCGCGCGCACTGAAGCCGTCCAGCTTGTCCTGATAGAGTTCGCGGAAATACTGGCCCGGCTCCCCGGCGGACCCGAACAGGGCATAAAAGCTCGCACTGGACGCCTTGATCAGCCCGCGCTCGCAGACAAGCGCGCATGCGTTTGGCATGGCCTTGAAGGCATGGGCGAATATCTCGGTTCGGGCCATGGCTGCGTCGCGGCGCCTTCCAGCGATGTGCAGAACCGAATCGGTTCTGGTGTGCATAGTAATGGAAGCAAGGTGAACCAACCGCTATCGTCCCGTCCAACGCGTGATTTTCCGCATCCCGATACGTGAATGAGGACAAATTGACCGACGCCAACGCGCCGATCCTGGAAGTTCGCGGCCTAGATGTCCGCTTTGAGACCCCCGATGGGGAGGTGCACGCCGTGCGCGGCATCGACCTCGAGATCGCGGCGGGCGAATGTCTCGCGGTGGTAGGCGAATCAGGTTCGGGAAAGAGCCAGACCTTCCTCGCGGCGATGGGGCTCCTGGCCTCCAACGGCAAAGCCACAGGCTCCATCCGTTATCGCGGGCGGGAAATTCTGGGCCTCGCACCGCGCCAGCTCAACACCGTGCGCGGCAAGTCCATGACGATGATCTTCCAGGACCCGCTCACCTCGCTGACCCCGCACATGCGCGTCGGCGACCAGATGCGCGAAGTGCTGGCCGCACACATGAAGCTCAGGGGCGACGCTGCCACACAGCGCTGCCTTGAGTGGCTGGACCGGGTGCGTATCCCCGAAGCGAAAAGCCGGCTGCGCCAGTTTCCGCATGAGCTGTCAGGCGGCATGCGCCAGCGCGTCATGATTGCCATGTCGATGCTGTGCGAGCCTGACCTGCTGATCGCCGATGAACCCACCACCGCGCTAGACGTCACGGTACAGGCGCAGGTGCTCGACATCATGGACGAGCTGAAGGGCGAAACCGGCGCAGCCATTGCGCTCATCACCCACGACATGGGCGTGGTCGCGCGCATGGCCGACCGTGTTCAGGTGATGCAGAACGGCGCCTATGTGGAAACCGGGACGGTTGATCAGGTGTTCTCGAAACCGGCCCACGCCTATACGCGCATGCTGCTCGATGCCATGCCGCGCCTGGACAAACCGGACAGGCTGACCGGCCCGATCACCCAGACCCGCGCCGTCATCGAAGGCGAGAAACCGCTCCTCAAGGTCGATGACATGAAGGTCTGGTTTCCGGTCAATACCGGGAGCGGACTTATCCCGAAGCGCAAACCGCTAAAAGCAGTCGACGGTATCAGTTTCGAGCTGTTCCCCGGCGAAACCATTGGCATTGTGGGCGAGTCCGGTTGCGGCAAGTCCACGCTGGCGCGCGCCGTCTTGCGGCTGGTGCCGGCAACAGCAGGCACGGTCAGCTGGATCGGCTCGAACCTGCTCGCCAAGAACCGGCGCGACATGCGCAATGCGCGAAAAGACCTGCAGATCGTGTTTCAGGATCCGCTGGCCTCGCTCAATCCGCGCATGACCATCGGTGCCTCGATTGCCGAACCGCTTCTGACCTTCCAGCCCAGCATGCGCGGCAAGGCGCGCGAGGCGGAAGTGCGCGCCATGATGGAGCGGGTCGGGCTGAACCCGGACATGATCAACCGCTATCCGCACGAGCTGTCCGGCGGGCAGAACCAGCGCGTCGGCATTGCCCGCGCCATGATCCTCGGACCCAAGCTGGTAATCTGCGACGAGGCGGTGTCGGCGCTTGATGTGTCGATACAGGCGCAGATCATCGACCTTCTGGCGGGCCTTCAGAAGGATCTCGGCCTGTCCATGCTCTTCATCTCGCATGACCTGTCGGTCGTGCGGGAAGTGTCGCACAGGGTGATGGTGCTGTATCTGGGCCGCATAGTCGAGCTTGCCACGCGCGATGCCATCTACGAGGACGCCCGCCACCCCTATACGCGCGCCCTGATCTCGGCGGTGCCGATCCCCGATCCGGAAGTGGAGCGCAGGCGCGAACGGTTAAAGCTCGAAGGCGATCTGCCCAGCCCGCTCGATAGCCGGGCCCAGCTGCGTTTCCTCAAATCGCGGCTGATCGATGATCCCGATGCCGAGCAATACCGGCCCGCCCTCATCGAAGTGGCTCCCGGCCACTGGGTCGCCGAGCACGATCCGGTCTGAGGCACAGCGCGCCCAATCGCCGGTTTGAAAACCCTGCCGGGCCGATCTGGCGGGAACATGACTGCAATTTCAGTTGATACCCGGTGAGGGTGCCTTAGTTTCGCCCCAAACATGAACCGCCAAACCGGTAACGGGGGATATGACATGCGCCTCAGTGCGATCAGCCAGACCTTGCTGGCAGCTGTGTTTCTGCTTGCTCTTCAGGCCTGCGGCGACCAGCCGCCCGCTGAAGACACGTCCGCATCTGAACAGGCTGGCGATGGCATCCAGACAGAGTTTGCACATGTCGGAAGCGATATTCCCGCCGATCCGGACGTGCGCTTTGGCCAGTTTGAAAACGGCATGCGCTACGCGATCATGCCCAATGCCACGCCGTCCGGCACGGTCGCGCTGCGTCTGATCTTCAACGTCGGCTCGCTTGCCGAGGCAGAGCATCAGCGCGGCCTTGCCCACTTCATCGAGCACATGGCGTTCAACGGCACGACCAACGTGCCCGAAGGCGAAATGATCCCGCTGCTGGAGCGCTATGGCCTTGCCTTCGGCCCCGACACGAACGCGTTCACCGGCCAGGAAGTGGTTGGCTACCAGCTCGACCTGCCCTCGGTTGACGAGCAGATCGTCAAGACGGGTCTTTTCCTGATGCGCGAGACCGCCTCGGAGATGGTGTTCGATCCTGAGGCCATCGATGCCGAGCGCGGCGTGATCCGCGGCGAGATGCGCTTCCGTGACACTCCGATCCAGCGCTACATCACCTCTTATTACGGCTTTCTCTATCCTGACACGATCGTGCAGGATCGTAGCCCCATCGGCACGGCGGAGGTCATCGATACCGCGCCGCGCGAAGCCTTCGTCGAGTATTACGAGGACTTCTACATCCCGCAGCGCGCGCTGCTGGTCGTTGTAGGCGATATCGATCCTGAAACGATTGAAGCGATGATCCGCGACGGCTTCGACATCGAACTGCCGGGCCTTGAAGTGAGCCAGGTGGAAGGCTTTGCCAGCTGGCAGGCCCGCGAGGACGCGCCCGCGCATCCCGATATCGGCACGGTGTCCATAGCAACCGAGGACCAGTTCGCCTTTTTCCATGATCCTGAAGTCTTCACCCTGATCAATATCGACGTGATCGAGCCCGGCGCGGCGCGTCCCGATACCAGCGAAAATCGCCTCGAGGCGATGCGCCGTCAGCTTGCCAATTCCATCGTGCAGCGCCGCCTGCAGACGCAGATCAATTCGGGCCTGTCACCGCTGGTTCAGGCCAACCTCTCCTACTCCTTCGACTTCAACCTTGCCCACAGGGCCGGCCTGTTTGCTGTCTCCTCGCCGGAACGCTGGCGCGAGGCCCTGACGGTCAGCGAACAGGAAATCCGCCGCGCTGTGGAGCATGGCTTCTCCCAGAGTGAGCTCGACGAACAGCTCGCCAATATGCGCACCTCGGTCCGCAACGCCGTCAATGGCGCCCGCACACGCCCGTCAACGGGGCTGTCGAACTCGCTCTGGTCGAGCTGGCTTTCCGGTTCGGTGTTCAGCCATCCATCGTGGAATGCCCAGTGGTTCGAGGCCAATGAAGGGGCGCTGACGCTGGAAAGCGTGGAAGCGGCCTTCCGTCAGATGTGGCAGGCTGCGCCTGCGCATGTGCAGGTCTCGCTCAACGAGCAGATTGATGGCGCCGAAGCTGCGGTTCGAGACGCATGGGAGGCCTCACGCGCCACGCCCGTCGATCCGCTGGACGAAGCTGGTTCGACCGAGTTTGCCTACACCGATTTCGGCCCGGCCGGTGAAGTGGTGTCCACCATCCATGTCGAGGATCTCGACATCCATCAGGTCGTGTTCGCCAACGGCGTCCGCCTGAACGTCAAGCAGACCGATTTTGAAGACAATATCATCCGCGTCCGCGCCGATTTCGGCGCAGGCGATCTGACCCCGCAGCCTACCCCTGCCGCCGGTTCCATTCTTGGTGCCGTCTTCGGCGGCGGTGGTCTGGAGGCCCATGACCGCGACGAGCTCCAGCGCCTCTTTGCAGGCCGCTCGGTGGGTTACGGCCTCGGGGTCGGGCCCGACAGCTTCTTCTTCTCCAACGCGACCACACCGGAGGATTTCGAGCTGCAGATGCAGGTCCTGACCGCCTTCATGGTGGCGCCGGGCTGGCGCGAGGATGGCCTCAACCAGTTCCGCGCCATTGCAGAAGAGCTGCGCCGCGGCCAGAACGCCCAGGCCGTTCAGGTCGCCGTCAACCGCGTCAGCCGGATGCTGCGCAATGGCGATCCGCGCTGGGGCTTCCCCGAGGCCGAGGAGATCGCCGCCTTCACCATGGACCATGCCCGCGCCATGGTGGCCGAAGCGCTGAGCTCTGCCCCGCTGGAGATCACCATTGTCGGCGATGTGACGCTGGATGAAGCCATTGCCGTGACCGCCCGCACGTTCGGAGCCCTGCCGCAACGCGCGGAAAGCTGGCCGAGCTATGACGAGGCCCGTCAGGTCGGCTTCCCGGCAGCCACGCCGCAGCCGGCGGTGGTGCGCTTCAACGGCCAGCAGAACAGCGGCATGGCCAATATCTACTGGCGCACGACCGATTCCATCGAAATGCGCCGGTCGCGGGCGCTCAGCCTGATGGCCGAAGTCTATAGTCTGAAGGCCACCCAGCGCTTCCGTGAGCAGGAGGGCGCCACCTATTCGCCCATCGTGTCGGGCCAGTCCTCCAACGTGTTCCCGGACTATGGCTTCCTCTGGGTCGGGCTTGATGTGTCGAGAGACGAGGTGGACCGCATGTACGCCATCGCTGACGAGCTGGCTGCCGACATGGCCGCAGGCAGTATCAGCGAGGACGAAATGCAGCGCGCGCGCCAGCCCGTTCTGGAGCGCCTCAGCCAGAGCCTCGAAAACAATGGCTACTGGATCGGTCAGATCGCACGATCCCAGACCGATCCGCAGCGGCTGGACTGGGTGCGAACCGCCCGTGAACAGCTGCAGGAGGTGACGGCAGAGGAAGTCGCCCAGCTGGCGTCTGAATATCTGGTGCCGGAGCGGGCATTCCGCGTTTCCATCCTGCCACGCGAGGGTGAAGTCGGCGAATAGACCGGCACCCGGCGCCGACGTGACGAAAAAAGGGAGTTGAGTGACATGAAGACAATATTGCCCGCAGCCTTGTGTGCTGTGGCCGTGATGGCCATGCCTGCAATCGCCCAGACCGCGCCTGAACGTGTGACGCGCGGCAATCTGGTGATGGAGAACATCCCGGAGATTCCCGGCAGCGTTCGTGACCGGCTGCGGCAATATCAGAATGTCCGCTCGGCAGGCTTCTCTGACTTTGCTCCCGATGGCGGCATCTTCATCACCACCCGCTTTGGCGAGACCAACCAGATCCACCATGTGGCCCAGCCCATGGGCGCGCGCCGCCAGCTCACCTTCTATGACGAGCGCACCAGTGGTGCGACGGTGCGCCCGGATGGCTCTGGCCAGTTCCTCTTTACCCGCGATGTCGGCGGTGACGAGTTCTTTCAGGGCTTCCTCTTTGATCCCCAGCAGGCCCGCTCCACCCAGTTCACCACCGACCAGATCCGCAATCAGGGCTTTTCCTGGTCGCGTGATGGCCGCCTGATCGCGTGGGCGGCCGCAGGTTGGGGCGATGCGGACTACACCATCTACATGGCAGACCCCGCTGATCCCACCACGGCGCAGGAAGTGCTGCAGGGTGAAGGCGCGATGAGCCCGGTGGACTGGTCGCCCGATGGCACGAAACTGCTGATCGGCCGCTATTTCTCGATCAACGAGTCCCGGCTCTACGTGCTTGATATTGAAGAAGGCACGCTGACCCAGATCAACGCCGATGAGACCAACGCCTATGGCGCGGCCAGCTTTTCAGCGAGCGGCGAGAGCATTTTCGTCGTCACCGACGAGGGATCTGAATTCCGCCGCATCATGGAGATTTCGCTCGTCGACAATGCCAAGCGGATCGTCGCCGAGCATGCGTGGGATGTGCAGGCCATGGCCCTGTCGCCCGACAGCTCCATCATCGCCTACACGACCAATGAGGGCGGCATTTCAGAACTTTACCTGATCGACGCCGCCAGCGGCACCCGCCTTCCCTCGCCCGATCTTCCTACCGGCATTGTTGGCTCGGTGCGCTTCAGCCCGGACGGCGCGCGCATCGGCTTCACCCACAGCTCCTCGGCCTCGCCGGGCGATGCCTGGACCTATGATCTGGGCACGCGCGAGCTTGTGCGCTGGACACAGTCCGAGGTTGGCGGGCTGGACACCAGCCGCTTCCGGACGCCCGAACTGATCTCCTTTGAGAGCTTTGACGGGCTGGAAGTACCTGCCTTCGTTCACCGCCCGACGAGCGATGGCCCGCACCCTGTCATCATCTCCATTCATGGCGGCCCGGAAGCGCAGGCGCGCCCCGGCTTCAGCTCCACCTTCCAGTACTGGGTGCATGAACTCGGCGCAGCAGTCGTCGTACCGAACGTGCGCGGGTCGGCAGGCTACGGCAATGCGTATGTGAACCTTGATAACGTGATGCTGCGCGAGGATTCGGTGCGCGATATCGGCGCGCTGCTCGACTGGATCGCCACCCAGCCCGATCTCGATGAGAACCGGGTCGTAGTCTATGGCGGCTCCTATGGTGGCTACATGGTGCTCGCCTCGCTCGTTCACTATTCCGACCGGCTGGCGGGCGGTGTGAACATTGTCGGCATCTCCAATTTCGTGACCTTCCTGGAGAACACGGCCGGTTACCGTCAGGATTTGCGCCGCGCCGAATATGGCGATGAACGCGATCCGGAGGTACGCGAATTCCTTGAGAGCATTTCGCCTGCCAATCACGCCCACCGCATCACTGCGCCGCTCTTCATCATTCAGGGCGCCAATGATCCGCGTGTGCCGCTGTCCGAAGCCGAGCAGATCCTGGCCGCGGTGCGTGCTGCGGGCGGTGATCCGTGGTATCTGGTGGCTCTCGATGAAGGTCACGGCTTTGCGCGCCGGTCCAATCAGGACTTCCAGCGCGAGGCCGAGACGATGTTCCTGAGGGATATTCTGGGGCTCGACTGATGCGCCTTGCGGCACTTGCCACCCTGCTCGTTCTCGCCATCGCTCCGGCTCAGGCGCTTACACACCCTGGGCCGGAGCGGGCTGTAACCGCCAGCGTGGTGGTGGAGCTGCCCGTTGCCGAGGCATGGCACCTGTGGACCACGCAAGAGGGCATTGCCAGCTTCTTTGCGCCTGCGGCGAATATCGAACTGCGCCCGCAAGGTCCGTTCGAGCTGTTCATTCTTCCCGACGCTGAACCGGGTCAGCGCGGGTCGGAAGACACCATCATTCTCGGCTATCAGGAAAACCGCATGCTCTCGGTCAGCTGGGCCCTGCCGCCCTACATGACCGAAGTACGCCCGCACCATACCCATCTGCTGATCCGGTTCGAGCCGCTCGATTAGGATCGCACCCGCGTCAGCCTCACCCATTCGGGCTGGGGCGAGGGCGAGGCGTGGGATACGGCCTTTGCCTATTTCGAGCGGGTCTGGCCGCGCGTACTTGGCGCAATGCCGTCAGTGGTGACTGACGAGACGGGTGACTGACCAGCGCCATCTGCTATGAGTGAAGCGAGGCAGGTTTGCCTGCCCCTTTGAAAGCTCAGGAGATTGCTCATGTTTGCCCGCCTTGCCCTGACCGCTTCGCTTTCTGCTCTGATGCTGGCTGCCTGCGGCGAGCGCAGCGAGCCTGAGGCTTCTGATCCGGTGGCAACCGAAACCGCTGAAACGGCACCGGTCGGCACGCAGGACGAAGCGCCAGAGCTGCCCGCCCTTGAACCAGAGGAGAGCGCTGATGCATTCCGCGCCCGCATTGAAGGCATGAGCGAGGAAGAACAGGCGCGCGCCGTATTC
This sequence comes from uncultured Oceanicaulis sp., assembly GCA_964497275.1. Lineage (GTDB taxonomy): Bacteria > Pseudomonadota > Alphaproteobacteria > Caulobacterales > Maricaulaceae > Glycocaulis. The sequence continues at coordinate 4,592 of CAZCEG010000006.1, read as the reverse complement.
GAGCGCATGCTGCGCACCGCACGCGGCTGTGCGCCCGGTGATGCACCGCTGCACAGCTTCACCGCGCGCGAGCGGGGCGCGGACGAATCCAGCGCCGACTACAATGCCGCCATCGCCGCCGAGTTTCTGCGCGGCAATGTCGAGCAGCCTTGCGTCTTTGCCACGCCGAGCGGCCTGCAATTTCGCATCGAGCGCGCGGCAGGGGCCGAAAGCCCGTCACCGGTACGCGGCGAGATCGTGCGCGTGCACTATGCCGGCCAGCTTCTCGATGGCACCGAGTTTGACAGCTCTTACGTGCGCGGCGCCCCGGCAGAGTTTCCCTCCGACCGTCTGATCGCGGGCTGGGTGGAGGCCCTGCCGCTCATGCGCGTGGGCGAGAAGTGGACGCTCTACATTTCGCCGGAGCTTGGCTATGGCGCGCGCGGCACGCCGGGCGGCCCGATCCCGCCAAACGCGGCACTGGTCTTCCAGCTTGAACTTCTGGCCCTGCCGACCCGGCAATGAGCACGACTGCCAGCGCCATAAATCTGCTGGAACGCCTCGTCGGGTTCGACACGACGTCGCGCCATTCCAACCTCGCCCTGATCGACTGGGTGGAGGCCTATCTGACCGGGCTTGGCGCGCGCTGCGAGCGCGTGCCGAGCGCGGACGGGCAGAAATCGAACCTCCACGCCTATATCGGGCCTGACGTGGATGGCGGGGTCATCCTCTCCGGCCATACCGATGTGGTGCCGGTCGACGGGCAGAACTGGTCCACAGACCCGTTCGCACTGACAGAAAAAGACGGCAAGCTCTACGGGCGCGGCACGTGCGACATGAAAGGCTTTGTCGCCTGCGCGCTCGCCGCTGCACCGGACTTTGCGCGTGCCAGCCTCAAGCGCCCGGTCCATTTTGCGCTGTCCTATGACGAGGAGGTGGGCTGTCTTGGCGCACCGTCCATGATCCGCGCCATGGCTGCTGGCAGCCCGAAACCCTCTGCCGTGATCGTGGGCGAGCCTACAGGCATGAAGGTGGTCACCGGCCATAAGGGGCTCTACTCGGTACGGGTGGAGATCACCGGCCACGAGGCCCATTCCAGCCTTGTGAATGCGGGCGCGTGCGCGGTGACCCATGCCGTCATCCTGATGGATTTCCTGCGCCGCGAAGGCGAGGCTCTACGCGCTGCAGCCCCCGCTGACAGCCCGTTTGATCCGCCTTTCGGCACGCTGACCATCGGGCGGATGGGGGGTGGTTCGGCCATGAATATCCTTGCCAAGGACGCCTGGTTTGAAGCCCTGATGCGTCCTGCGCCTTGGGATGACGGGCCGGGTCTCGGGCGACGCCTGCGCGAACTGGCAGCGGAGGTCGAAGCCCAGATGCGCCGGACCGCGCCCGATGCCAGCGTCAAGGTGATCGAGGTGTCCAACGTGCCGCCCTTGCGGCCTGAAACCGATGGCGAAGCTGAAGGCATTGCCCGCGCCCTGACCGGCGATAACGCGCCGCGCGTGGTTTCCTACGGCACCGAAGGCGGGCAGTTTCAGGATGGCGGCTTCTCGTCGGTGATCTGTGGCCCGGGCTATATCGACCAGGCTCACCAGCCCGACGAGTTTGTTGAGGTGAGCCAGCTTGAGGCCTGCATGGCCTTCCTGAAGAAGCTGGAACAGCGCCTCAGCGCGTGACACCACTGCCAGCCCCTTTCGCAAACCTGACAATTCCAACCTGACCGGCCTTGTAAGTTGAGGGGGTATGACCCCATCCCGATAGTGCGCCCGACCTCAACAAGGGAAGGCACACATGACCTGTTACACGACCCGCCAATGGCACCGCACGACGGCGCTGGCCGCCATTTTCCTCGCAATGACCGCTGCGCCCGCAATGGCTCAGGAGCTGGAGACGCTGCAGGCGACCGGCGCGTTCGAGACCGCCGCCAATGGCGTCTCCGGTGATGGCAGTGTGGTAGTCGGACAAAGCGTGTCGGACTTCACGCAAGGCAGCCGCGCCTTCCGCTGGACGCGCGCTGGCGGCTTTGAACGGCTCGCAGACAGCGTCTCCTTCGCCAATGCCGTCTCTGCCGATGGCACGGTTATCGTCGGATCGGTAAGCGGCGAGGACACCACGCGCGCATTCCGCTGGACTGAAGAGGGCGGGCTGCAGACGCTCGATCTGCTCGATGGCGGTATCAGCGCTGCGGCCCTCGATGTGTCTGGCGATGGCAGCGTCATCGTCGGGCGCTCGCTGGGCGAGGGCAATCTGGCCACAGCCGTGCGCTGGAATGCGGACGGTGAAGCCTTCAGCCTTGGCACGCTGGCGGGCGGCAACCGCTCAACGGCCTATGGCGTATCCGGCGATGGCACGGTGATCGTGGGCGAATCGAGCTCGGCCACCTCCGGCCCGTGGCTGGAAGCCTTCCGCTGGACCGAAAGCGGCGGCATGGTCGCGCTCGGCAAGCTGAACAATAGCGATCAGTCACAGGCCCGCGCGGCATCCCATGATGGCAGCGTTATCGCCGGCTGGGCACGCGACGGCGAAACCCAGCTTCAGACCGCGATACGCTGGACCGAAGAGACGGGCATGGAAAGCCTCGGCATGCTCAATGACGGCAATCTGTCGCTCGCCTATGACATTTCCGCCGACGGCCTGGTGATTGTCGGCACGGCGGCTGACGGGGATCAGAACAATATCTTCCGTGCGTTCCGCTGGACGGAGGACACCGGCATGCAGACGGTCGAGGACTGGCTGCGCGATGCCGGGGCCGATATCGCCTCTGATGTGACGCGCAACGCCTATGGCACGAATGATGATGGCAGCGTCGTCGTGGGCAACACCCATGACAACGAGATGTTCATCGCGCGGGTGGGCCAGGCCGGCACCGGCAATCCGCCCGCCGGCATGATCACGCTGGAATCCCTGTCAGCAAGCCTTGCAAGCTCCGGCGCAGCGCAGAGCGCAGGCGCGCGTGGCATGGGCCTGATGATGAACGGCACGGGCAGCCGCCCGCTTGACCGCCGCACAGCCGAGGGCCGCAGCATCATCTGGGCCAGCGGGGACTGGGGCCGCGACGATCATGACGCTCGCGATGGCGATTTCACGCTTGGCGAGATCGGTGCGGGTCACAATTTCGGCAGCATCCAGATCAATGGCGTGTTCGGTCTGGGCCGGCTTGACCAGACCACCCAGCTTGATGGCCGCACCGATATCGAGGCGATGTATATCAAGCTGGAAGCGCTCGCCCCGCTTCACGCCACGCAGGAAGGCGGGCTATGGCTTGCCCTTACCGGCACAGCCCTGACGGGCGAAGCCGACATCCGGCGCAATTACGTGACCAATGGCGGCGTCATCGACAGCTCTGTCGGCAATCCCGATATCGAGGGCTACGCCCTGCGCGCCCGGCTGCAATGGGACAATCTGGTTCAGGGCCTGTCGCCCTATGGCGAGCTCGCGTTCGCCCGCGCCTGCCTTGATGGCTACACCGAAACGGGCGGGGCCTTCCCTGCCGCCTTCAACCGGCTGTGCGACAGTGCGACGGAGGCACGCTACGGCCTTGATGTCACCCTGCCCGTCATGGAGCAGGTCCGTTTCGTCGGCACGCTCGAGGGCGTTCATCGCTTCGAGGATAGCGGCACCAACGTAACCGGGCAGGTGATCGGCCTTGGCGCGTTCGATCTGGGTCAGGCCAGCTACCGGCAGAACTGGCTGCGCGCCGGTGCCGGTCTCGAGTTCGACCTTGGCGGATCAACCCTGTCCGTCATGGGCAATGCCACCACGCAAGGCGAAAGCGCGAGTGCGTGGCTTGCTGCCAGCTGGCGCGTGCGGTTCTGACAGGCAAGCGCCCACCCGGCAGGTCATCCTGCTGGGTGGGCCCGCAATTTCAAGAACTTGCGTTTAGCGAAGCTCCACAGTCGTTTCGCCAGCTTCTAGCGCCGCACGCATCTGTGGCCAAGCTTGGGAAAAACGTTCAAGCAGGTGGTTGGTGGACATATTGCCAAGACGCACCCAGATCAGACGAATGGCGGGATCATAGCGTAACGACAGGCTCAGAAAGTCCGCATCCTTCGTTACGATGACGTGTCCATGTGCCTGTGCCTCCTCACAAATCTCACGATCAGGAGCGCGTTCAAGGCCGATATCGTGCGCATGTACTGCTGCAAAACCGTTGGTGGCGATCCACCGAGCCAGCGCACGAGGAAGCTGAACGTCAACAAGGAACGATAGCGTGATCACTCGGCAGCTATGACCCGGTGATTGGCAAGCCGCGCAGCGTAGGCCAGCGCCGCACGAATATCTTCGGCTTCAAGATATGGGTAGTCGACGAGGATCTCATCGCTCGACATGCCCGAGGCGAGCAGGTCCAGAATATCCCCGACACGCATGCGCAAGCCGCGGACACAAGGCTGACCACCCATCACCGCGGGGTCTGTCGTGATGCGGTTCAGCAATTGCGTGCTCATTGGCCTTACTCCAGCGTTGAGCCATCCTACATCGTGGCACGCGTTGCGCAAAGCAACGCTGCTCGGATATGGACGGACGCGGGCTAAGCGTCTAAACCCCCGTCGAACTGGCCCGGCGCGCGCATCAGGTCCAAGATCTGCTGAGGAGTCTCTCGCACCTGGAGG
>CAZCEG010000005.1:2507-21325 GCA_964497275.1 uncultured Oceanicaulis sp. | reverse complement strand
CTGTCAGCACCCCGACATCCAGTATTGTCATTACGGGAACGCCTCTTTGGCGTAAGATTTTCAGCGACTGGGCTTTGAGAGGTCCGCGAAGAGTCATTTCACATCCGATCCAGTGGCCACCCCAAGCGAAACTTCGCAGTGCGAACCGGGATGCGCAAGCGACTTAACACGATACGCTATACAGGTGACAATACCGCCGTAGGTGTTGAAACTGCGCGAAATCGCGGATTCAGCAGGGTGGTGCTGGCCATTCGCTTACGGAATTCGGGGTGAAGAAAGGGTATGAAGTGAGGATTCTGATTGGCGGCATGCGCTTGTCGGGGTGGCAGGGGCTAGAAGCCCTGTTTGCCGGGCCTAGAATTAATCATCCGCGGCTAGTAATTGAGAGATTACCCGAACTTACGGTGGGTGCGGGCGTCGTGGTGGGCCACGCCGCCCGGCAATTTGACGCGGCACCATCGACACTTTGCGTTCTGGGATATGCCTTGCCTGACGAGGTGGCTGCTGCCGCCATGCAGGATGGGGCGGACCCCCTAGAAGCCCTTGATCATTGGCGACTCGATTGCGCAGTTATCCTGTCATTGCTCGAAGCCTTCCCGCTGCGCACAGCACTACTCCACGTCGGAGCCGCACTTTCCCGTCCTGATCTGGCAAAGGAGAAGCTCGGCGAGCGTTTGGAGCATGGACTCGATGAGCCGGGTATGCGCCAAGCCGTACTGGGCACCGTTTCCCCGCTATTACTGGCGGCGGCGTCTTATATAGTCAGGGATCTGGCATCCTTTTGTGAAGATATGTCCATATTGGACCGCGCTGCGACGGTTCCAAGCAGCATCGCTGTACGGCCCGATGCCCAGGCGCTTGCTCTGGACGCGATCGCGGCAGTCGTCGCGTTGAAGGAACGCGAAAAGCTGGCAGCCGAGCTGGTACAGGCTCGCAATGAGTTTGAAGCCCGCTTGGCGGATATGGCTGGCAAACTAAGCGACAGTCAGCGAGTGTTTGCAGAGGAGCGGACCGTCAGAGCGGCATGCGAGGCGGAGCTGACTTCGATCAAATCATCGACGCTGGGAAAAATCTTTCTGTCTTTGCGGAAGATGCGCGCACGTGTCAGATACCGACCAGGCCTATCGAGACAACTGCGTATGGACGTCGAACTAGTAAGGAAAAGTGAGTTTTTCGACGGGTCTTGGTACGCTGAGCGTTACCCTGACGTAGCGGCCGCAGGCGTAGAGCCCGCTCTTCATTTTGTCCGGCTCGGTGGAGCGGAGGGGCGCGCGCCCGGGCCGAGATTTTGTTCATTCGCCTATCTGGCAGCCCATTCCGACGTTGCAGAACGCGGGCTCAATCCTCTCGTTCATTATCTTAGGTTTGGTCAGGCGGAAGGGCGAACTATCGAACCGGTTCATGATGCGGTATGAGGGCGCTGTATGTGGACGTAATACCGGCAGTCTGCAGCTCATAGTCTGGTATGATGAATCCTACAAATGATCGACAGCTGACCCAGAGCCTTGGATCCATCCGGGTGCTGCAAGGTCTTTACGTGAACGCTGCTTCTTCCGCAGCACGCGAAAGGATGCTGACCGCTCTTGCCGGTCTGAGGCCGCTGCTCGAGAGGTCAGCCGAGCCTATCCGGGTGATCCAGCATTTCGCCTGCACGGGCGGTACGCTGTTCTCCCGCTGCTTACAGGCGCAGCCCAACACAACCGTTCTCAGCGAGTTGGACCCCATCAGCACGATACAGCTCAAGACCCAGAGGTCGGGATTTGCACCAACGGATCCCATTCTGCTAGCGAGGGCAGGGCTAAACCGGATCGACGATGAAACCGCAGTCGAAATGTTTCTCGCTGCCGTGGGTGTGCTTCGTGCACGGCTTGAGCGGGCAGGGCGCAGACTCGTTATACGGGGACACGCGCATTCCCAGTTTTGTACCGAGGTGGACTGGAACCTGCGGCCGACGCTCAATGATATGCTTGCCGGGTTAGCGCCAGTGCGCTCCATAGTTACCCTTCGCCATCCGATCGAGTCGTTTATCTCCCTTGACCATAACAAGTGGCATCATTTTTCACCATTTTGCCTGGATGAGTATTGCCTGAGATATCTTGCCTTCCTCGACCGGCATGCCGGAATTCCAACAATTCGATATGAAATGCTTGTTTCAGATCCTGACGCCACTATCAGGATGCTCTGCGACATTCTGGAGCTACCATTCAATGTTGATTGGCCCATGCTGATCCCAGCGATCCGCATGACGGGCGATAGCGGTCGTCGTGGCAATACTATTGCGCCGCGTCCAAGGCGGGACATCCCCGGTTATCTGGTCGAAGAGGCAGCGCAAAGTGAAAATTATCACACGCTTTGCGAACGCTTAGGGTATGACCGGTCGATAGCCTGATCCGTACGGGTTACTCGGCAATCAGAACGGGACGCCTGGGAGCATAAACCTTGAACACTGTACTCTTCGTGCCCTATTTCAGACCGGACGATCCAGCGCGACAGGCAGAGATCGAACTTTGTCTTGAAAAGAACAAGGCCAACCCTGCTCTGAGCGGCATATGCCTGATCGTTGATGAAGCTGGGCATGAGCATCTGGCCAGCGACCGCGTAAAGGTTCACCGTGTCCAAGCGCGTCCGACTTACCGGGACTGGGTAGAGCTTAGCTATCTGTACGCGCCAGACGCGATTTCGCTGCTCGCGAACGCCGACATATATTTTCTGGATGATGTGTCGCGCCTTGCAGGTGTATTCGCCAATGATCCCACCGGCTTTGTGGCGCTGAGTCGTTACGACGGTCACGATGCTGAGCTGGTCCGGCATCCAAACCCGCACTGGTCACAGGACAGCTGGGCATTCCTTCCGCGTGACTGCCGCAGCCAGAGCCGTGATGCGCAGCTGGGCTTCCCGCTGGGTGTACCGAGGTGTGATAACAAGGTGGCCTACGTGTTCGCCGCCTATGGGCACAATGTCTACAATCCATGCGACCATATACGGTCGGTTCACGTCCATGAGAGTGCCATCCGATCCTACTCCAAGAAGGGGGATATGCGGATAGTCGGAGGGGTGGCGATGGTCCACCCTTGCGAAACTCTGACGACGCCTTCGAGCCTTGATTTCGAACTCTGGCCCGTGCGTCCGGAACTGTTCCAGTCGGTGACGGTTAACAGATCATTAGGCAAATGGACCAAAGAGCTAGAGCTTTCGATCCCGGAAACCCAGCCGCTGAACGAGTTGGCGTCGCCCGGCAAGCCGAAGACGCATGCGGAGCCCAGAGCGCGCTTGCCAAAGGAAAGCGGGGCCCTGTTTGCGGAGGCAAATCTTGCTGGCTTTGACGCGCACTGGCAGCATCCCGCAATTACGGAGCAGCACGCGTTCAACAGGCTGAAGGCACTTGCGCCACGAGAAAGTGATGTTGCGTATCTTGGATTTCCTTGGGCGACCCTCATAGATGTCAGCAACCACAACAAGCAGGACGAGCAGCGCCGGACATTGTTGCGTTCCGCGCTCGATAACTGTGCGGGCGGGTTGAAGGCCTACCGGCGTATCGCGACTGTCTGCCAGCACATTCATTTGAAGCAATATTCTTCGCTTCTATCTGAAGCAGGTGTCACCGACGTCTTTTGGTCTCACGCGGTGACGGACGAGCCGGAGATTGCAGAGCACGGCCTCACTATTCACCCTTTCCCATTATATCCGGTACAAGCTTGCGATGACCGGAGCGTTAGCTATGAAGCCCGCCGTTACCTGTTTTCCTTTGTCGGGGCCAAGGCAACACCGATTTATCTCAGCGAGGCCCGAACGCACATTATTGAAGAGCTCGCGGGTCATCCGATGGGGCTTGTTCGTGAGCGCCCCAACTGGCACTACAACCGGATTGTTTATGATTCCCAGATCCTCGGGCGAGCCGAGGCCGGCCCCGCGCTCGTCGATGAAGCTGCCTCTGAGGAGTTCAGGGACGTAATGCGGCAGAGCATTTTCACTCTTTGCCCCTCTGGCACCGGGCCGAACTCGATACGGCTCTGGGAAGCTATCTGCAGTGACTCTATTCCCGTAGTGATGGCGGAGACGTATCGTCACCCTGGCAGCGAAAGCCTCTGGCGTGAAGCGGTGGTCGAGTGCGGCGAGGACCGTCAGAGTATCGCAAAGCTACCAGAGCGCCTTGCAGAGATCGCAAGCGATACCCGCGCACTGTTAAAGCGCAAGGCCGCACTGCGTATGCTGGCGTTGCGCTATGGCCCGAACAGCTTCGTTGCGGATATTGTCTCCATGATGAGAAGCTGACCGGGAAAATTCCCGTCCCGGCGTAAGTCTCCCTGCTTTGCTGGCCGTCGGCGATATTAGGCATGCCCACCCAGCGTAATCGAAGGACCCAGCTGATGAACCATGATCCGGTATTCACCCACTTTCGTCCATCGGACGTAGTTGCAGATGGTGTCTCGGTTTACGATTTTCTTGGCGTTAAAACGGACACGCGATTCAAGAAGGCTTGGGCCCAATTCGCTCCACCCGCCGGCAAGGCAGTTCAGACTCGGTTACCGCCTGTGAACGAGCACTATCCGGACTGGGTTTTGACGTTGGAGAGCGTGCTTCGGGCAAGAGGCATCTATCGGGTGGCCGAACTTGGCGCCGGTTGGGGTACCTGGTCGTCAATCGCCGCTGCGGCTGCCCGGACCCGCCCGCAGATCAGTGGCGTCGAGGTTGTCGCCATGGAGGCCGACCCCACGCACCATAAATGGCTCCAGCAACACTTCGTCGCGAATGGGCTGAAGACAGATAGTGTTCATCTGGTTCATGGCGCAATATCGAAAGAGAGGGGCCAGGTGCGCTTTCCTGTTGTTGAAAATCCCGATGAAGATTATGGCGCGTCGTTGAGACAGGTAAATGAAGGAAGCGAATTTATATTAGTTAATTCATTTATATTGGAAGACGTTGTTTCAAAGTTTACAGGCGCAATCAATTTTATGCACATTGATATTCAGGGTGCCGAATACGATGTTATTCCGGACAATATGGATTTGCTCAAGAGGTCTGTGAAGTCGATCATGATTGGCACGCATCTATCACTGCAACATCACGAAGGAATGAGAGACAGGTTTCTCGACCACGGATGGTGCGAACGAATGAATTACCCAAGAATGGCGTCATGCGACACCCCCTACGGAAAAATTCAGTTCGGTGATGGCGTTCTGGGCTTCGAAAATCCCGACTTTTCCTGACAACTTGGCTTGGCAAATGCGGTCTGCGCATGTCGCCCGGCTTAATGGGGCTGGATGGCAGCTGATGCGGTCCCGCTACGAATTAGCTGCAGCGCTTTGCCGACCGCAGAATGTGTTGTAGCAACCACGCCAGACACGGTAATCAGCGCCGGATCGCTGGTGAAGAATCTAAGAACAGATGCAATTTCGGATCACGAGGGAAGTATGACCGCAAAGACGGCTTTGATCACGGGTGTTACCGGACAAGACGGTGCGTATTTGGCACGTCTGCTGCTGGATAAGGGTTATGTCGTACACGGCGTGAAGCGTCGTTCATCGTCCTTCAATACTGCACGCATCGACGACCTTTACATGGACCCGCACGCCGCTGATGTGCGCTTTTTCTTGCACTATGGCGACCTGACCGATTCCACCAATATGATCCGCCTCATTCAGGAAGTACAGCCTGATGAGATTTATAATTTGGGCGCTCAGAGCCATGTTCAGGTAAGTTTCGAGACACCTGAATACACCGCCAATTCCGACGCTATGGGCACGCTTCGCATTCTCGAAGCCATCCGAATTTTGGGTCTCGAGAAGAAAACTCGCTTCTATCAGGCCTCGACCTCGGAACTTTATGGCAAGGTGCAGGAAGTTCCCCAGAGGGAAACCACACCCTTTTACCCACGCAGTCCATATGCCGCCGCCAAGCTCTACGCCTACTGGATCACCGTCAACTACCGGGAATCTTACGGCATGCATGCGTCGAATGGCATTTTGTTCAACCATGAAAGCCCGCTGCGCGGCGAGACTTTCGTGACTCGTAAAATCACCCGCGCTGTAGCCGCAATAAAGCTCGGTTACCAAGATAAGATCTATCTCGGCAATCTCGATGCCCAGCGCGACTGGGGTCATGCGCGTGACTATGTCGAGGGAATGTGGCGCATTTTGCAACAGGACGAGCCTGATGATTATGTGCTTGGCACCGGCGAGATGTACTCGGTGCGCGAGTTCGTGGAGCGCGCTTTTTCCCATATCGGCTCGGAGATCGAGTGGCGCGGCAGAGGAGTGGACGAGACGGGTATCGACAAGGCGACCAAGGCGACCCGCGTTGTTGTCGATCCGCGCTATTTCCGCCCCGCTGAGGTTGACCAGCTGCTGGCGGACCCCACCAAGGCCCGTGAGAAGCTCGGCTGGACAGCATCGACGCCGTTCGCGGAACTGGTACGAGAAATGGTGACCGAAGACCTAAAGACAGTCGCCCGGGAGCATGATCGCAATGACCGCCATGGCTGACTTGCCCACTATTGTTTATCCCCTCGAAGGCAAACGGGTCTGGGTTGCCGGCCATCGCGGCATGGTGGGTTCTGCGCTGGTGCGACGACTTGAACAGGAGGGTCCGGCCGAAATCCTCAGAATCACCCGTCAGGAGGTGGACTTGCGAGATCGCGCAGCCGTTCGACGCTGGATGGAGGCGGCAAGGCCGCAGGCCGTCTTTGTGCCGGCGGCCAAGGTCGGGGGCATTCTGGCTAATGACACCTGGCCGGCTGATTTTCTTTACGACAACCTCATGATCGCAGCGAATGTTATTGAAGGCGCGCATCAGACCGGCGTCGAGAAACTGCTCTTCCTGGGATCTTCGTGTATCTATCCGAAGTTCGCCGAGCAGCCGATCCGCGAGGACGCGCTATTGACCGGCGCGCTTGAACCGACCAACGAGTGGTATGCCATCGCCAAGATCGCCGGCATCAAGCTCTGCCAAGCCTATCGGAAACAGCATGGGGCGGACTTCATCTCCGCCATGCCGACCAATCTCTATGGGCCCGGAGATAATTACGACCTGAGGAGCTCGCACGTGATTCCAGCCCTGATCCGGAAGGCACATGAGGCCAAGCTGGCGGGTGCAACGTCGATGGAGATATGGGGCACGGGTGCTCCCCGGCGCGAGTTCCTGCACGCAGACGATTGCGCTGATGCGTTGGTTCATCTGATGAAAGTGTATTCGGCACCGGAGCATGTGAACGTGGGATCGGGCACCGACGTGACAATCAAGGAACTGGCGCATCTGGTCATGGAGATCGTGGGCTTTAACGGCAAACTTACCAATGACTTGTCCAAGCCCGATGGCACGCCACGAAAGCTTATGAACATCGAACGCATCCGCGCGTTGGGCTGGGAGCCGACGATACCGATCCGCGAAGGGTTGGCAGACGCCTATGAGGCGTTCTTGAGGGATCAAACTTAGCGGCTCTATCCTGCGCTGCTGGAATCCACTGCTCGGCCTTGTGAAGAACTGGATGGCCTAACGGTGGGGCTTTTGGGTTCAAAGCAGGAGCCATATCGCAACTGCGTCCACGCCCGAACTCTGGCGCCTAGCCCACTGGGCAGACAATTCGATCCCATTGGGTGCGAGTGGAGAACTACCGAGGCGTGGAGTGCTGCCGAACGAGCAGCAGCGGCTATCGTGTCGTTAATGCGCTCAGACGTTGTTATATTGGTATTATCCTGCCGTAGGCGCCACACAGAGCTAGTGGATAGTAAGACGGGGGCATTGAATGACAGGCAACAGCATAAGACCCGTCATCCTGTGTGGAGGGGGTGGCACCCGCCTCTGGCCACTCTCTACGCGACGGCGTCCCAAGCAGTTCCTCCACCTTTCCTCGGACCGGACAATGGTGCGCGAAACAGCTGATCGGGTGGGAGATAGAACCCGCTTCCAGGCCCCCTTGGTGATAGGCGCTGTCCAGCATGCGGCTCTGCTCCGGAAAGAATTGCCAGAAGCGGAGCTTTTGCTGGAGCCAGTTGGACGCAATTCAGCTGCCGCTGTCGCTGCGGCCTGCCTCAAATCAGACCCCGAGGCGTTGCTTCTGATTTTACCTGCCGATCATGCGATCACAAGGCCGCATCGCTTTTTGGCCAGTATCGAGCAAGCCTTGCCAGCGGCTCAGGCAGGACACATCATTACTTTCGGTATCCGGCCCGATCATCCCGCAACCGGATATGGCTATATTGAAGGCGCTGGCGGCACGAACATCCAAAAGGCTCTGAGGTTCGTCGAGAAGCCAGATGCCACGACAGCCGCAGCTTTTGTCGAGACAGGCCGCTTCTTCTGGAATGCTGGGATTTTCCTTTTTCTGGCCTCAACAATGATAAATGCCTTCCACGCGCACGCCCCGGATATTCTTGAGGGCGTGCGTGCGTCATTGGGCCCGAATGGAATCGACGGAACGGCATTCAGATGCGTACGTTCACAATCGATAGACTACGCTATCCTCGAATTGGCCCCCAATATTGACATCATGCCTGTCGATATTGGGTGGAGCGATCTTGGCGATTATGGTGCCTTGCACGCAACGATGTCCCAGAAAAGCGGTGGCACTGATATCCTTTCAGGGCCCATAGCGGCCACCAGAGCGCAGCGCATATTCGCCTGCTCAGATGGTCCCCCGGTGGCTATTCACGGCGTGGACAATATCGCGGTGATAGCATCACGTGATGGAGTACTTGTCACCGATCTGGACCGCGCGGCAGACATCAAGAGCGCCGTATTGTTGGCTCAGTCTCCCAAAGCCGGTCTGCATTCCGCAATGCGGGAAAAGCTTGGCGAATGGCTGTTTGGGAACATACTGCCAATATGGGCGAAGCTCAGCCCCGATCCGGCCTCGGGCGGATTCTTCGAAAATCTTGACGCCAAAGGAAACCCGGTCAGAGACGCGGACGTTCGCGGACGGGTCGCGCCCCGTCAGCTGTTTACTTATGCCCGCGCAAAGACCTACGGCTGGAACCCAGAGGGGATCGCCGACGGTGTGATCGAACATGCGCTGGATTTTCTGTCGGGTCCCGCGCGGTCGCCTCTTGGCGGCTGGGCGCACAAGATAAGTCCCGATGGTACACTCAAGGACCAGCGTCGCGATTTATATGATCACGCGTTCGTTGCGCTGGCTGGTGCAGCGCTTGCCGCGTGTGGAGATGACCGTGGAGTGGAACTGGCGCTGGAAGCCTTTGAAGTCATCGACACGCTCTTCGCGGTTTCAAACGGCGACGGCTGGGCAGACACCGAGACGGGAGATGGTTCACGCTATGCGAACCCTCTGATGCACCTGCTTGAGGCATCTTTGGCCTGGTATGAGGCTAGCGGAGACCCTGCGGCGCTAATACGGGCGGAGCGAATCGTGTTGCTGTTTGAGCGGCACCTTTTCGATCCGGTGATGGACGCCGTTGGCGAGGTTTTCAATGAGGACTGGAGCTCCCACAGCGCACAGCGCATCGAACCTGGTCATTGTTATGAATGGGCATTCCTATTGTCGGAGCTCGAACGCACCTCGGGTCGTGATACCGCGAGCTGGCAGCGGCGTCTGGTGGCATTTGCGGAGAAAAAGGGTCTGATCAACGGCCTCGCGATCGATGCAGTCGGCGTTGCCCAACCGCAATGTCGTCTCTGGCCTCAGCTTGAACGCTTGCGTGCAGCTCCATTGCTTGCGCCGGGAACTATTAACAGAGAGAATTTGCTGCGCCGAATATTCGACGACTATCTTGACCATGGTGCTTCATGGGTATGGCGCGACGCGATCAGTCCCGACGGAAACGCGCTCAACACTCATGCGCCCTCCAGCATGCTTTACCACTTCATGACTGCCCTAGCACCGCTCGCGGATTGGCCAATTTGTTTGGTCAAGGCAGATTACTCAAATGAGGCCAATGCTCCTAGATAATCGTAGGGATAGCCCTGACGTGACCTGCTTCCCGTTTCCCCAGCCACGGACAAATGGAAAATTCCCGTTTAGCGGTTTGGGCTGCTGGTATGGGGAGAAGGCCGATGAAGAGGTCGAATTTCACTGAAGCGCAGATCGCGTTCATTCTGCGTCAGGCCGAGGAAGGCACGCGGGTTGAAGAGGTCTGCCGCAAGGCGGGGATCAGCCAGGCCACCTTTTACAACTGGAAAAAGAAGTATGGCGGCCTGATGCCGTCGGAGATGAAGCGGCTAAAGCAGCTCGAGGAAGAAAACGGTCGGCTGAAGCGGATCGTGGCCGATCTTTCGCTGGACAAGGAAATGCTTCAGGACGTTATCCGTCGAAAGCTCTGAGGCCCGCGCGCCGGCGAGAGCTGGTGGATCATCTGCGCGCAGCCTGGCGGGTGAGCGTCCGACGCGCCTGCCAGGTTCTCAGGGCCGATCGTTCGACTTACCAGTACAAGTCCCAGCGCGGTTCTCAGGACGAACTGCGCCAGCGGATCAGGGAGATCGCTGAGACGCGGGTTCGGTATGGCTACCGGCGTACCCACGTCCTGCTTCAGCGCGAGGGCTGGACGGTGAACGCCAAGCGGGTCTACCGGCTCTATCGCGAGATGGGTCTGCAGCTGAGGAACAAGACGCCGAAGCACAAGGTGAAGGCAAAGCTCCGGGAAGGCCGATCGGACCCGGTGATGGCCAACGAAGTCTGGGCGATGGACTTCGTTCATGACCAGCTCTACGACGGCCGCCGCATGCGGATCCTGACCGTGATCGACGCGTTCACCCGCTATGTGCCTGCCATCGAGCCACGCGAACGGTTCACCGGCGCAGACGTCGTCGACGTTCTCGAGCGTATCTGCGCCCGGCACGGTCACCCCAGGTCCATCCGGGTGGATCAGGGGCCCGAGTTCATCTCGCGTGACCTGGATCTATGGGCTGATGCTAACGGGATCGAGCTCGACTTCTCCCGGCCAGGCAAGCCGACGGACAATGCGTTCATCGAGAGCCTGAATGGCAAGTTCCGGGCGGAATGTCTGAATGCGCACTGGTTCATGAACCTTGCCGACGCGCGCGGAAAATGCGAGCAATGGCGTAGAGACTACAACACCGAGCGTCCGCACAGCGCCATCGGCTACCGAACGCCTGCGGAGGCACGAAAAGCGTCAGGGCTCACGCAGCCCGCCCTGGCGCCATGACACGGGGATTTTCTACATCCTGGTGGCCCAAAAACGGGGTCAAGTTCACTTTTCGATGGACTCTACCATTCAATGGCCGGAATTCACGGGGCTGGGTCTAAGAGCAGACCCAAGCCCGCTTTAGTTTGATTATATCGCACCCTAACTTTCCGTCCCTACCGGGATGGCAGTGCTGTCTATTAACTTGAGAAGCGCCTTTTCCTTGTCGAGAAGTGCTCTGCCAGACTTTCCCGCCCCGTAGGCCACAAGCACAGATTCAAACCGCTCGTACTGAGCCTTGGTAAGATAGAGCATCACGCAGCGTGTCCGACCCTGATCCTCAAGTCCCCGCAGTGCCCGCGACAGATTGCGGACGGTCTCGGTTTCAGCAAGGTGAAGCAGGCCTTCCATGGACTCTTCGTGTTCGACTGAACACAGAAGGAGCAGCTTGGTCCAGCCGATCCGCGCGAGCCGCTCGGGGTCGGGATAGGAGCCGAAACGGGTGGCGATCTTGATCAGGTAGTAGGCTTTACGGCGGCTGAGCTTTGCCTCTTTCAGCCAGTCTCCGAACGCAAGGGCGTTTTCTCCGCGCAGCGAAACGAGCAGCTTGCCAAGAGCAAGGAAGTTGCGATCGGGATTATTGGCCAGTGCAAGCGCCGATGTGTAGGTTGATCCTTTCGTCATGATCGCCTCCTAATGCAACAGATCGTAGGGGGTCTGAAGTGCGGTAAGCACGGCTTGTTCGATGCCCGTCAACGCCGTGCCGGACCGCTCGGCCCCGTACTGGACAAGGGCCTTCGAAACCTTCGTCCACTCGGCCTCATCAAACCGCAGTTTCAAAGTGCGCTTGCACGGCGGGCGAAGCGGATGGCCAAGGGCCTTGGCGAGCAGGTCCAGCGGAAGGGTCCGGGCCAGCGTGAGGCGGCTATCGCGATTGGCCCCTGTCATTCCGCGGGTGATGATGCGGAGCTTCGGCCATCCGATTGCCTGCATGTCGTCCAGCCCGACCTGATGCTGGACGCATGTTTTCACTACCCGGATCATCGGTTCGCTCTCGGCATAATCGAGGGCCAGATGACGCAGAACCGACGCGTAAAGCTCGGGGGCGCCGTCCTCGAGCAGGGTCAGCATGCGGGCCGTGTCCAGCAGGCCCATGCCTGCAAGTTTGGAGAACGGGTCAATATAGAAGGTCATGAAAAGCTCCTTATTGTGGAGCTTTTACGGTCTGTGAAAGCCGAAATGTTTCAAATTAATAAACGCTATATTCGCAATTAAGAAGGTGCTACTTGTGACGTTGCGGCTAGATCAATGCTTCGTGAGGTCTAACGGCCTGGCTCGATCAGAATGAGCAAGCTAATTCCGGTTTGAGGGTTGAACATACACTCGTAGCGATGTGGCACCCACACTCCGAACCCGTTCTGAAATTCGACCCTGTTACCCGCATATACGAGAATGCCTGAAGCAGCGTCACTGAGCCAACCGGCATTTGTAAATCGCGGTTCAGAAAACCGGTTCGTCCAGCGGACCTGGTAACGGGCAGCTTCCTCCACTCTCGCCCTGCAGGACCTTGAGGCGTCTGACAGATGACGGTCACCCCAGCATGATGCGGATTGACGGCAGGCTTCGTCGTGTTCGGCCTGACGCTGGGCTTCTTCAGCCCTTGCTCTTTCTGTTTCTTCTCTGCGGGCCTCGTCGCGCGCTTGGCGTGCAGCCTCCTCAATACGGCGCTCAACCAGTCGGCGCGCCCTTGCGGCCTCACGCAGTTCCGCCTCGGCAAGCCGGAGGGATTCACGCTGCAGTTCGCGCTCCTCCCAACCCGGTGTCAGCCGGTCGATGAGGCTTGTAATCGCCCCGAGAACCAAGATGGTCAGAAAGCCAACGAGGACCAGTTTCGGGAATGGCCAGCCTTTTTTGTGCCGGGACGCCTGTCGGATGTCCTCTGCCATGGATAGACCTCTTTTGTTGCGCTGGAATCGGAGCTGACCGGCCAACAGCATCACCACCGAATGTTGCCATTTAATTACTGGTATGTGCCAAATCTAAACTGCCAATTGATTGCACGGCCTGCCCGCTGCGCTCCAAACCCGTGGCAAGGAGCAAAGCAAGATGACCGATCTGCGTATCCGTTTCGGCCGTTTGCTGGCTGCCCATCGCCGCCGGGCAGGGATGACCCAGCAGGAGCTGGCAGAGGCTGTGGATGCCAGCGTCTACATGATTTCCAAGATTGAAGGCGGTGTATCGGGCACGCGCTTTGCCATGATCGAGCGTCTGGCACAGGCGCTTGCGATTGACCCCGCAGAACTGTTTACCGCTGATCTTCCGTCGTCTGGCCTGCGGCGTCCGGCGTATGGCCGGGTTGCCGACCGGTTGCTGGAGCTCGACGAGCCAGAGCTCGAATGGATTGGCGGGGTGATCGAAGCCGCCCTGAAGGCGCGGCCGCGCTGAACAGGATGTGTGTCAGGGCTGCTCCGTCGGCATTCTTTAACGGCTGCGGCCCCGAGTGCCAGATCGTTTACGGAGGGTCAGAGTTGCCAGTCAGGCCATCTGCGCATGCATCACGAGGACAAAGCGCGTTACCAGCGGGCTCGCAAGGCAAGCCCGACAAAGTGCTCTTCCTCGCTCCAGTTGTGCGCTCCAGAGCGATAGGTGCGCTTTTCACGCACATATCCGGCCATCACATACATGTTCGGGTTCAACTGAACGCCTATCCCGACATGCGCATCGCCGAGCGTTGCCTCTCCTGAGATCGCATACAGCGAGTAGTCCCGCATCCCATGGGGAGACAGGACATAGGTTTCTCGTCCCGAACCCCCGACGATGAAGACGGGCGGCATGTCGTCCGGCGTGTCTGTTCTGGCTGTCACCTGAATGCCTAGGGCAGAGCTAGAATCGGTAACGGCCGTCTTGGGCCGGGTATGGGCTCGGATCGTGATGTCGTGGGTCACGTGAACGAGGGCTTCGGCCTCCCCGTCGTGGGCAGTTCCGGTGGCTGGAAGGAAGCGAAGAGCCGTCCCTGATCGTGACAGGGTTTCTGCGAGCACCGCCCGCGTGCCCGTCGAGACATTGCCCGGTACAAACTGGCGCGGGTCGAAACCATGTGTTGGCCACGTGCCAGGAGGTTGGCTCTGGGGCGTCGCGTCGGTCACGAAGGTTGTAAACAGTGCGCCGATGGAAATCATCGCGGCAGCACCCAGCTCGAGGGCCCGCGTGTCAATCCGCCGGCGTACGCGCTTCCCGCGGACGTTACCTTTCTCGCTATTATTCACACTATCCCCCCACCCAGAGGATCTGGCATTGCCGAGGTGCTCTTTATTTTTTTGGCAACGCCAAACCCTCAGGATGGAGAGTATCAGCGAGCCAGGCCCGCTTCAATTACGAAGGTGGCGTCAAGGCGCCGGTTGAAGGGTGGGTGTGTTGTTTTGGGCCTATTCTGGGCCACACCTGCTGTTGGTAGAGGCACCGTCATATAGAGGCCGCGGGATCCATGACGCGATGGGACCAGCTGCGTCAACCGCTATCGTTACCCGACGGCAGCTGATGCGGTGACCTGAAACGGGCTGCGTGGACAGGTTATCGTGGCCAGCACGCCGTCGCCAGGCGTGGATATAATGGTAAGCTTGAGCCCGCCTCGTTCGCATAAGCCGAACATGATCTCCATACCGAGCCCAGCATGCAGCCGGGTAGCCCGTTCTTCATCGCGCAGGTCGGCAAGAGATGCCAGCCGGGCCGGTCGCGGGCTAAGCCCCTTGCCATTATCGGCCACAACCAACTCCACAGCATTTCCTCGCCTGCGGGCGCCCAGGACGATGCGCGTGCCGCCCGAGTGGTTGATGGCGTTGGCCAAGAGATTGGACACAACGTGGATGACCACGCCGGGGTCAACATCGACCGACAGCCGGTTGCGCAGATGGCGCACGGCGATTCCCCTGTCTTCTGCAAGGCTGAGAAGCGGGTCGGCAGCGTCGCCAAGCAAGGTCGCCACCTGAGTGGCGCGCACTTGCGTATTGCGGCGCCCCCGATTGAGCGTGGACAGCTCGATCATGGCGGCCAGCAAAGCGGACATATTGCGCGCCACCGCCTTCTGACGCCGGGCCAGCCGGCGCACCTGTTCCAGATCACCCCTTTCCGCCATCGCTTCCAGCGAGCTGGCGTTGAGATCAAGGGCATACAGCGGCTGGCGAATGTCATGCCCGCTGGCGGCCAAAAGGAAGGTCTGGAACTCCTCGCTCTTTTCAGCAGCGACACGCGCTGCTTCATACATCCGCGTGACGTGAAACCGGCGCCGGGCGCCGACATTGTTCACAATCGCCATAATCCAGCCGAAGGCGCTGCCCATGAGCACCAGTACGCTCTGGGAGATCATGGGATAGGAACCCGCACTCCAGTACAGCCCTGTCAGGGTGAGGTATGTGAGCGCAAGTCCGGTGCAGAATGCCGCCACGGCATTGGGATAGGTGTAGACGCCAAATCCGACCACAATGGCAAAAATGCACATCCAGAACGAGGTGAAGACCAGCACTTCGCTAATCCCCTCCGGCGTTGTCTCGACAGCGGGAAAGGCGAACGCCACGACGATGGCCGCAATCAACCCGCTAGTGATCCAGTACTGGATGACGAATGATGCGGTTGGCGATGTCCAACGTGGCCGGGCGATCAGCAGCCAGGCGCAGGCCAGAAGCCCCCCCAGGCCTGCCCCGCCACGAAGCCCGGCCGTTGGCAGAAACCATGGCGTGCCGGCAAGGTAGCGGAAGTCGGAGCTGAGCGTCACCAGCAGGCCGATGCCAAGACCGGCCATGGTGAGGGCGATCTGCGTGCGCTGGACTGGCCAGCTCTCCTCGCGATAGGCCATTTCAAGGTCGCGATCGGCGAAGCGGCCATTGAGCCGGCTGATGCGCGGCATCTCCCCACTTGTCATTGAATCGCCCCGCCCCTCAATTCCGGCTTGATCTTGTCAAACTGCCCTATAGTTAACAGTGCTGACGGCTCAGGGCGAGGGGGCATGTACCCAGCTGAATTGGATATCCGGGTGGTGGTCGTGGACGATCACAGCCTGGTGCGCGAGGCGCTGGTGCAATCCATCGCCATGGAGCCGGATATTGAAGTTTGCGGAGAAGCCAGCGACGGTCTTGAGGCGCTTGCCATATGTTCTGCGATAAACCCGGACCTGGTGATCCTGGATTTCTCCCTTCCGGACATGACCGGGATTGATGTGGTGGATGCCATGAATGCGGCGGGGCCTCGTCCGCGCGTACTGCTGCTGACTGGCGCATCGCTTGATCAGGATGAGCGTGATCAACTGGCCCAGCGGGTAGAAGGATTTCTGCACAAGGAAGCTGGACGTGATGCGCTTGTGGCAGCCATCCGCGCCGCCGCCTGCGAGCCGGTAAAGGCCAGGCCGGCGCACGGGGATGATGAGCGGACCGGGGTGCTTAACGCGAGCGCCCTAACCCCGCGCGAACGCGCTATACTGCGTGAGATCGCCAAAGGCCGGTCTGTTGAGTTGATTGCGCAGACCCTTGTCCTGAGCCCGTCGACAGTGCGCAAGCATCGCGAGAACATCATGGGCAAGCTCGGTGTCAATTCCACTGCAGCGTTGGTGCGTGTTGCACTCCAGATCGGCAGTTACTGACGGCCCGGCCCCTGCCTCCATATACGCTGATCGTCGTATTCAGCGGCTTTCACCTACAAGCTAGTGTCCACGCCAGGGGTTGGGGCCGACCGGACGATGGTGTGTAAGGCACACGCATCACATCGACGGCATCCAATAGACCTGAGACACGGGTGACGCGCGATGCGCGGTCATCCGCCTGGTTGGGCGGGGGGGACTTCATGCTGTTTGGTTATTCGATGATCTGGAAAGCCTTGCGCGCCTGTCTGGCGGGCTTCTTGTTTTTGGCGGCGGCCGATGCGCGGCTGGCGCGATGGACAGGTTTGCTTCGGAGGGTCCGCCCTTTTTTTTGGGGGGATAGGCGAGCGGGTGTTGCCTTCCATGAACAGGGAGCGGTTGGCGAAGCACACCGCCATCGAAGTGTATCGGCTTTACAGCAGTGGGTTAGCCTTGCTTTTGTGTGCATCGCATTAAACCTCGCACCACAGACAGCAAGTGCACAATTTATTGATGGAACTACAGTACAATACCGTGTTAACTTAACTAACTTTCTTCTTTTTAATGGAGCTGTTCATTCTGGAGTTGAATACACTAGTTTTTCCCTCGATGTTGATATATCTGGATCGCAGATAATACATAGGTGCAAAGGCAATACTAGTTTTGGTGGACGTACTATCAGCATTGTGTCGAATAATGGCACTCCACCTATAAGCGGTGTAAGTTTCGCACCTTCGTCCGATGTAAAATCTGGAGGTGGAAATTTCTCGATCACGCCAACCTCAATTGTGATGCCTGGTTTTCAGTGCTCTTCTGGCCAATTTATAATTCTGAATGTTGCATTCGACGGGATTGAGCCCCCGACTGCCAGCTCCTTCACCCGCCATGACCCTTCTGAGGCGATGACCAGCGCCGACACGGTCAACTTCCGCGCGAGCTTCTCTGCGGACATGGATCCGTTGACCGTGGACCCAGCCGATTTCGCTCTGTCCGGATCGGCCGCAGCGGGCGCGTCGATCAGTTCGGTACTACCCGTTCTCGGCGACGCGGCGAGTTTCGACGTCGTAGTGAGCGTCCAGCCGGGCACCGCAGGCGAGCTCAATTTAGATCTGGCGGCCATTGCAAGTCTGCGGGACGTAAATGGGGTCGCGTTGACCGACGTATCCGAACCGGCGATCGATGAGAGTTATACGCTGGTAGACACCACGCCGCCCACCTTGGAGCAGGTCACGGCCGTCCCCGCGCTGACCGCTGCACCGGCCTACACGTTCTCCAGCAACGAAGCAGGCACGCTCGCCGTCGGCGGGGCGTGCGGCACGTCGAACTCGACTGCGATCAGCGCCGGTAACACCACCATCACTCTCACGCAAACGGACAACTCCACTCCTCTGGCTGACGGGACGTATTCTGATTGCACGGTCACCGTCACAGACTCCTCCGCCAACACCTCTACGCCTCTTGCGATCAACACATTCACCGTGGATGCAACCGCGCCGTCGGGTTACTCGGTGAGCTTCGACCAGACCGCGATCAACGCAGCCAACGCCGCCGCGGCGAGCTTCACCTTCGCGTCGGCTGAGGTCAGCACCGATTACAGCTACACCATCACCTCCAGCGGCGGCGGGTCGGTCTCCGACACCGGAACCATCGCCTCGGCGGACCAGACCATCACCGGCATCGATGTCTCCGGCCTTCCCGACGGCACACTCACCTTGTCTATGACGCTCACCGATGCAGCCGGAAACACGGGCGCGGCGGCCACCGACGCGGTGGGTAAGGATACGGTGCGGCCTGACGTTACCCTTGCCTCGGCCTCGAGCGATCCGACCAACGGTGCGTTCACGGTGACGGCGAGCTTCACCAAGTCCGTCACCGGCCTGGTGCTGGGCGACTTCGCGGTCACGAACGGCACGGCCTCGAACCTGACCGGGGCCGACGGCGATGACAGCTACACTGTGACTATTACCCCCTCGGGTGATGGCGCTGTGGAGGTGTCCCTCCCGGAGGGCGCCGCCACCGATGCCGCTGGCAACACCAGCACGGCCTCCAATGTGCTGACCCGGCAAGTGGATACGGTGCGGCCTGACGTTACCCTTGCCTCGGCCTCGAGCGATCCGACCAAC